>CAKZKB010000635.1 GCA_937121005.1 uncultured cyanobacterium
GAGAACCGTTTGCTACCTACAGGGAACTGATGGCACGGGTGGAACTCGAACGCCAGCAGAAGGAACTCGAACGTCAACGGGCCGATCGCGCTGAAGAACGGGCAGCCCAGCTAGCAGCCCGGTTGCAAGAACTGGGTATCGATCCTGACTCGCTTTGATGGTACGCACTTGGTACAAAGAATCCGGTTTCTACTCCGCTTCTCCCATCAACGTAAATGCTGCCCAATTCACCGGATGGGGATAGGTTTCCATCGTGACTAGCATAGCATTTCGCAAGGCTTTTGCCTTATCGGGATCGGCTTCGAGTTGGCGGTAAAATTCCACCATCAAGGCTCGCGTGGCATCGTCGGGAACTGCCCATAAGGATACCACTAAACTGGGCGTTCCGGCGCTAAAAAACGATCGCGACAAGCCAACTACACCATCGCCTGTAATCTCGCCGCGCCCGGTATTGCATGCACTCAAAACGACTAAAGCGGCATTGAGATCCATGCCGAAAATTTCGCTGGAGGTGAGAAAACCATCGTCGGTATCTGTAGGAGTCAGGGCGATCGCGCCGGGAATATCTGTACCCAAGTCATCGAGTAACCCGTGCGTTGCCAAGTGGATAATGCTAGCGGTATGGAGTTGAGGAACGATGTTTGTTTCGGTGGCATTGTTACCGATAATCGCATTGGTTTGTAGCTGTTGGGCGATCGCGATCGCTTCGGCTTCCGAACCCGGTAGCGGTTCCATCGGTTCAGTATCGTTGGGAAGAGTTGGCATTTGGGGGTTGCCCACCACAACCGCATTTTCTGCTTGTAAGGAACGGCGATTTTCGCGAGTCAAATCCAAGACTTGAATCGACGGTGCGGTGAGGATGGTATGCTTTTCGATCAGATAGTTACCTTCTAAATCTTCTAACGCCGCAAAAGGAACTAAAAATAGTTCTTGGTGAGGGATAAAAATGACTTTGGCTTCGGGATCGTCGGGAAGTAAATCGGCGATGGGTTCGATCAAAACTTGGTAGCTTTGCTGCGATCGCCGCATCCTACCATCGGATTCGGTGTCAGTGGCTTCAACAACAACAGAAGCGCGAGTTCCGCGTACCAAATCGCGAATTGCAGCATTTCCCCCGCGTCCGGTTTGCGCCCCTAAACTCGCAGTAATCGCCGTGTCGCGAACGGAATCATCCTCTTCAAATTCGACGGAACGAAAGTCAATATCGCCGGATGGAGACACCACCCAAATATAGAGTTCGTTGCCGACAACCGCATATTCAACCAGAGTCGCATCGCGATCGGCAGCAATTCTTTGAATGTCAGCAATAGTAGGCGGTTCTACTTCAAATTCTTCTGCATTTCGGACTCCAATTCGCTGCGCCAGCAGGTCGATAAAGGCGCGAGTTCGTCCTCGTTCGGCAATTTCGAGGGCTTCCAGGGGGCGATCGTCTGTGACTAGAACTTTTTGGAGAAGGCTATAGGCATCAGCTTGGGTTTCAAAAATAGAAACTTTATTTTCGTCGGTGAGCGTGTCGCGCAGAGATTCAAAAACGACAATCGCTTCTCTTAAATTGGCTTCAGCACTACTCAGGTTTCCCGTCTTAAAGAATGTTTTTCCTAATCCCAATAGGGACAAGGCTTCTCCTTGTCGGTTGCCAATGCCTCGTTCGATCTCTAAAGACTGCTGGTGAAATTCGGCTGCCCGTTCGTATTGCCCTAAACTATGGTAAGTGCTACCTAAATTGCCTAGTGCGGCTGCTTCTCCTTGGCGATCGCCGATTTCTCGTTCGATATCTAAAGATTGCTGGTAAAATTCGACTGCCCGTTCGTATTGTCCCAAATCATGGTAAACTAAGCCTAAATTTCCCAAAGAATCCGCTTCTCCTCGACGATTGCCAATGTCCCGTTCGATGTCTAAAGACTGTTGGTGAAATTCGGCTGCCTGTTCGTATTGCCCTAAACTATGGTAAACTAAGCCCAAATTCCCCAAGGAAGCCGCTTCTCCTTGTCGGTTGCCAATGTCTCGTTCGATTTCTAAAGACTGCTGGTGAAATTCGGCTGCCCGTTCGTATTGCCCTAAAGATTGGTAAGCACCGCCCAAATTCCCCAGAGAATAGGCTTCTCCTTGTCGATCTCCAATTTGCCGATAAATTCTTAACGCTGTATCCCAAGATTGCAATGCGCTTTGAAACTGGCTAGTATTTAATTGTTCTATGCCTAGAGTCAACAGGCGATCGGCCTCTGTTTTTAGTTCTACCCGATCGATTTCTGTATTCGTAACATTTCGCCAACTCAACCGATATTCTCCCTGTTCCCCCGCGTTGTAAGCGTTGACGAGAATTTGGTAGGTTCCTGTTGTCGGTAGCGCGATCGCGATCTTGGCATTCGTTCCCTCTGCACCATCATCGTCGGTCGTCAGCCAGTTACCTTGCGGATCGACCAAAATCAAGTAGGCATCAAAATCATCGCTGATTAACTCAATAACAATTTGTTCTACAGCAGTGCCTTCAAATGTATAAACGTTATAGTAACTACCATCTGGCTCGAGAATGTTGCTATTTTCATCCAACCGTCCCCGCACTGTTTCCGCTTCCAATGCCAAGCGTTCCTTAGTTTGTGCCACTGCGGGGAACACAGGCACGACGATCGTCCCTACCGTCGCCAACGACAACAGCACTCCAACGGAAGCAGCAATCGCGTTTCGTTTCATAGTTCGCACTCCAATCATTCAGTCCTCGAGTGACAGTATCCAGCATACCCGAACGCCTACCCACGATCGCAGTTTCGCGGTACGCAGGTTAACGGATAGAGGCTATTGTACCCCAATTCGAGCTACCATCAGTAAAGATGCCCCCAAAACTCCCATGACTTCCACCACCGACCTCGAGAAAATCGTCTACCCTGAAAGCGACGGTAAACCCTTGTCAGACAACACCAAACAGTTTGAACTCATTA
>CAKZKB010000636.1 GCA_937121005.1 uncultured cyanobacterium
TTGTTCGTTGGTCGTTGATGCGTTGTTACGTTGAAAAACCGTAGCTTTTGTCACCGTTTGACGCGATCGCCTCGGGGTATAAAGGCTAGATTACTGCTGGAGCGATCGTCATGCAAGGGTCGGCCCGACGCATTGTTACGGGTTTAATTTTTTTCGCCACCACCATTATTGTTGCCGTTCTCGGTTACATTTGGTTTGGCTGGAGTCCTCTCGAGGCCATTTATATGGTCGTGATTACCATTTTTGGTGTGGGGTACGGCGAAGTCAAGCCTCTAGAAACCCCGTTTCAGCGCGTATTTACCATGTTCGTCATCCTCGCTGGAACGACATCGGCGGTTTATATTGTCGGAGGGTTCATCCAAATGATAACTGAAGGGGAAATTCATCGCGCTCTCGATACGCAACGCAAACAGCGCACCATTGCCAATCTGTGCGACCATGCGATTATCTGCGGCTTCGATCGCATGGGTCAAGTGTTAGCCCGCCAACTCGACGAAGCTAAGTATCCTTTTGCCATTGTCGATCGTCACGGCGATCGTGTCAACCGCGCCGAATCTCTCGGGTATCTCGTCCGTTGTGGCGATCCCACAGACGAACGGCTTCTCGAAGAATTGGGCATTTACAAAGCAAAGGTTTTGGCAACGGTTTTACCCGAAGATGCGGACAATGTATTTATTACCTTGACAGCGCGAGAATTAAACCCCAACCTAACGATTTTAGCACGAGGCGAACTGCCTTCGACGGAGAGAAAACTGCGCCTAGCCGGGGCCGATCGCACGGTACTTCCTCTCACCATTAGCGCCGTACAAATGTCGAAGCTAATTGCCCAACCCACGACGATCGATTTCCTCAATCGATCGGACGAACGCAGCTATCTCAACGATCTGCTGGCTAACGTTGATGTTAAAATGGACGAACTGTCTATCCCAGAAGAATCCCCTGCGATTGGCAAAACCATCATGGAAATCGAGGTGCGCGGCAAGGGTGCGTTTATTGTTATTGCCCTACGTCGTGCCGACGGACGGTTGATTTCTCATCCTCACCCCTCCCAAGTTTTAGTCGGTGGAGATGCCTTAATCGTTCTCGGTCACTGCGAAGAAATTCCCGAATTTGCGCGTCAGTACGATTTGAAATGCCAACAGTTATTTTATCGGAGAAGGTACGATCGAAGCGGGTAGGGTGTGTGGCGGTGTGAATCGACGATCGATTTTAACCCATATATCGACATCGCCGACACGCACCATGTTTTAATTAAAAATTGTGTGGATGGTGCGTTATGCGATAATACCATTGATTGACGATAATTCGGATAGGCGATCGCATAACGCACCCTACCTGCTACTTTTGGTGCTGTTCCCAGGCGATCCATGCCATGACGACAGTCGCGATCGCCGCCACCCAAGCTGCTAGGGTTGCCCAATTGACCTTACTATCGCTGTTAGACATCGCTCCGAACCCTTAAAACAGTGCCCTTGCGAGCCATTGTAGCGCGATCGCATCCGAATCGCTCTGCTAGATGGTGCGTTATGCGATAATACCATTGATTGGCGATGATTCCCATTGGCGATCGCATAACACACCTTACCTGTTGTTCGTTGAAATGACACTAGATACGCTGTGGGTGCTCGTTTGTACGGGATTGGTATTTCTGATGCAGGCCGGATTTATGTGCCTGGAGTCGGGAATGACGCGATCGAAAAATAGCATCAATGTTGCTGTTAAAAATCTCTCCGATTTTGGCGTATCGGTGGGGTTGTATTGGCTGTTCGGCTATGGGTTGATGTTCGGACTATCGGCATCGGGTTGGTGGGGAACGACGCAGTTTTTGCCCGCTTTCAATACCGATCCGCAACTGGCTGTTTTCTTTTTATTCCAAGCCATGTTCTGCGGAACCTCTACGACAATTATTTCCGGGGCGACGGCGGAACGGTTGAAGTTTTCGGCCTATTTAGTAATAGCGAGTTGGGTATCGGGTTTTATCTATCCGACCTTCGGACATTGGGCTTGGAACGAGACAGGTTGGTTGCAACAATTGGGCTTTTTTGATTTTGCCGGATCGACAGTAGTACATAGCATTGGGGCCTGGGTAGGACTAGCCGCGATCGCGACGATCGGCCCCCGAAAAAGTCGATTTTCTCCAGAGGGAAAGTCCCTAAAAATTCAAGGATCGAATATGCCTTTTTCGGTACTGGGGGCGTTGATTTTATGGTTTGGTTGGATTGGGTTTAATGGCGGTAGCACCCTTGCTTTTGACGATCGCGTTCCCGGTATCATTGCTAACACCATGCTTGGAGGTGTTTCGGGTACGATCGTTTCGGCGATTTTAAGTTTAGTCCGCTATCAGTTTGTAGAAGTCGAGCAACTTGTCAATGGTTCTCTAGCAGGGTTAGTCGCTGTGACTGCTTGCGCCTCAGTTTTAGACACGCCAATGGCGGCAATTGTTGGCGGTACAGGGGCGGCGATCGCGACTCTGGCTTCTGAAGGTTTAAAATACTGGAAAATTGACGATGCGGTTGATGCCTTTGCCGTTCACGGGGCGGCGGGAATTTGGGGAACGCTGTGCGTGGGATTGTTTGGAAACTTAGCCGCCATCGATACGGGGTTGAGTCGCGGAATTCAAATTCTAGCCCAATTGTTGGGGATAGTAACAGCGTTTGCGTGGGCGTTTGGCTTGTCGTGGGGCGTGTTGAAACTGGTCGATCGCGTGTTTCCGTTGCGAATTTCGCCTCGCGAAGAAGAACTGGGCTTGAACATCTCCGAACACCACGCCAAAACAGAAACCTACGACCTATTTCGGGTGATGGACTATCAAGCTAAAACTCACGATTTAAGCCTGAGAGTTCCCGTCGAACCGTTTACGGAAGTGGGTCATATTGCCACTCGCTACAATCAAGTAATGGATTCTTTTGAAGCCCGACACCGCCAAAGTGTGGACGATCTGGCGCAAATTTATTACGTGACGGCGGCGGTGACAGCCGCGATCGAACACAACACTTTTAAGGCGGAAAATTTAGGACTCGAAGAAATGGCGCAACGGGGAGATGAGTTCGGATCTTTGGCGCGAGTCATTCAAGAAATGGTAGAAATTGTCCAACAACGCGATCGCGATTTGCTGCAAACGCGACAAGCTGCTATTCTGGCAGTATTAGAATCTCGCTTTGGAGAAGTTCCCGAAAAGATTCGCGATCGCGCTGCAAAAATTGAGACCCGCGAACAGTTTCAGCAGTGGTTAACCAGGGCGATCGCGCTAGAAAATATAGATGAGGTCATTTCAGTGACCAGTGACCAGTCCCTCTCCTTAAAAGAAGAGACTTAAGTTCGGAAAAAGGTAAGCATTCAGATGGTATCCAGAAACCCGGTTTCTCAAAGGATAGACTTGAATTTTACCTGGCGATTCGCAAGAAACCGGGTTTCTATGCCCGTTGACGATCGCACACCTGAATAGTTACGGAAAAAGTTTTATTCTTCTTCTCCATAAATGTAGAGGCTTGTATCCGAACTGTTCTACCGGATCTGATATGATACAATTAGTTGAGGGAGGTTTACAGCATGACGAAGGTAACTTTACCCCAAGAGGCGATCGCGTCAAAACTCATGTCCCTAGAGGAGTTTCTCGACTACGACGACGGGACGGACACTCGTTACGAACTCGAAGATGGAAAACTGCGATCGATGCCATCAGAAAGCGACATCAACCAACGAATTGCATCGTTTCTGTTTGCCTATTTTTTGCAACTCGGGATTCCATTTTATCGGCTGCGAATTGGCATCGAAGTCGCCGTGAGTGGGCGGCGGGCAACGGTTCGTCTTCCCGATTTTACCATACTTTCTGAGGAGTTGGCGCAAGAAATGGAAGGGGCAAAACGGTCGATCGCCCTGTTAGATATGCCGCCACCGCAGTTAGTCGTAGAAGTCGTCAGTCCTGGCAAAGAAAACAAAACTCGCGACTATCGCTACAAGCGATCGCAATATCAATCTCGAGGCGTTGACGAGTATTGGATTGTGGATCCGATCCAGGGTAAGGTGACAGTATTGACATTGGTGGAAGGACTGTATGCAGAGAAAACTTTTACCGCAGAGGAGGCGATCGTCTCTTCCTTACTGCCATCGGAGTCGTCTTTGACCGCAGCACAAATTTTGCAAAACCAGATCGATCTTATCGTCGATATTATCGATATTTGATACCATTTCACGAAAATTGTAGGGGCGATTCGCGAATCGCCCCTACACAGACATTCTCATCTGTTCTGTTACATTAATTCTGGAAATTGGTATAATACAACTATGGGAGGTTTATAACATGAGCAAGGCAACTTTACCAGAAAACGCGATCGCCGCGAAACCCATGTCCCTAGAAGAGTTTCTCGACTACGACGACGGGACAGATACCCTTTACGAACTCGAGAATGGAAAATTACGACCGATGCCATCAGAAAGCGAAATCAATCGCCGCATTGCTTCTTTTTTATTCATTTATTTTGCACAGTTAGGTATCCCGTTTTATCGGTTGACAATGAAGACAGAATTTGTAGTTACCGGGGCGAGAACCACCGTTCGCCTGCCTGACTTTGCTATTCTCTCTGAGGAGTTGGCGCAAGCTATGGAAGGGGCAAAACGGTCGATCGCGATGCTAGATATGCCACCACCGCAGTTAGTCGTAGAAGTCGTCAGCCCCGGAAAAGAAAACGAAACGCGCGACTATCGCTACAAGCGATCGCAATATCAAGCCCGAGGCATTAACGAGTATTGGATTGTCGATCCCATACAGGAAAAAGTAACCGTGTTAACTTTGGTTGAATGGTTGTATGAGGAAAGAGTATTTACCGGAAATGAGGCGATCGTCTCTGGTTTGCTGCCCCCCGAATCGTCTTTAACCGCAGCACAAATTTTGCAAAATGTTGGATAGGGCAAACGGCATTTGCCCCTACAAATTCTACTTGCCATTGACGTGCACCACCACTTCGCGCGTGTGTTGGCGGCGGCGATGTTCCCATAAATAAATGCCTTGCCAAGTTCCTAAAACTAAACGATTGTTAGAAATGGGAATTTGTAAAGAAGTATGGGTGAGGGCGCTGCGAATGTGGGAAGGCATATCATCGGGGCCTTCGGTACTGTGAACGTAATTAGCGCTTTCGGGAACCAATTTAGAAAAGAAGTTTTCTAAGTCAGTCAGTACATCGGGGTCGGCATTTTCTTGGATTAACAAACTGGCAGAGGTATGGCGGACGAACACCGTACACAGGCCTAAATCGAATCCCGCTTCCGAGACGATCGCCCCGACTTTCGAGGTAATTTTGTGGAAGTTTTTGCCTTGGGTGGAAATGCGAAGAACGTCTTGATAGTGATTCATGGTTGGAAATGACGAACGACAGCGCGGGCGATGGTTTCGCTTCCGTCTTTGGGTAGAGTTTGGCTTTGGCGAGGGGGGTGAGGATCTTGGTGCAAAAAGTCCCAGCGATCGCCAAAAAACGCTTCGGGTGATATAATCTGATGGTAACTCCAATTTTGAATTCCTTCAAGGAGTAACGGCGTTTCGGCGAACCCT
>CAKZKB010000637.1 GCA_937121005.1 uncultured cyanobacterium
AGAATGTTTAATGAAACTTAACTATCGGGCCAGCAGGTACTACTACCTAGTCGGCGATCGCCATCGTCTCCACCTCTATCAGTCCGGGCACGACCAGAGACGCAGCATGGGGAAAGTCTGGGGGCGGCGGCACCACTGGAACCAAAGTCCCGACAAAGACGACTTGCTGCCCCTCGTAACGTTCGATCTCCTGGGGCGATCGGATCGCCGCCGGATGCCAAGTGGGATACAGTATGACACCACCACCGCCTTCGAGATCGATAATGACATGACCCTGATACACCGGAGGCGGTGTTTGGCGCTTGCGGACATCCAACTGTCGGTACTCGCCGACAACCCGCACTCGCAGGGATTCTGGGCTGGTATCATATGCGGGAAAAAGGGCTTCGATATCGTCTCGGTGGCGGACGACGGGCAGTTCGGGCTCGCGATCGTCGGTGTCCCCAACTGACTGACAGGCCACGATCGTCAGGGCGATCGCTGCAAAGAATATTATTGAGCGAAGATGGTTCATTTTCCAAACACTCCATAAGAGGCTTTATAGCCGGCCCGCACTGCTTTATAATCCCTTCAGGCACAAAGACGGTCGATCGCCGTTCCGTCCCACGCCCTCGGTCAACCCCACCTAAAACCTAATACCTAAAACCTAATCCCTAAATATGAATGACGTTTTCGTCCAAACTTGCTGGTTAGTTCCTATTTATAGCTTAATCGGGTCGGTGTTGACCTTGCCCTGGTCTCTCGGTCTCGTCCGCCGTACCGGGCCGCGGCCGGCTGCCTATTTGAACCTCTTGATGACCTTGTTTGCCTGCTTGCATGGGTCGATCGCCCTCAGTCGGATATGGAACCATCCCTCGCAGCAGTTGGTCTTCGACTGGTTGCAAGCCGCCGATCTCACCATTTCCCTGTCTGTTGACATCTCTCCCGTCAGCGTGGGGGCATTAGAACTGGTGGCCGGAATCAGCTTTCTGGCCCAACTCTACGCCCTCGGCTACATGGAGAAAGACTGGTCGCTGGCTCGATTTTACGGGTTGATGGGCTTTTTTGAAGCGGCGTTGAGCGGTCTTGCCATCAGCGACTCCCTGTTTCTCAGCTACGCCTTACTCGAAGTCCTTACCCTCTCAACATACCTGCTGGTCGGCTTTTGGTACGCCCAACCCCTCGTCGTCACCGCCGCCCGCGATGCCTTTTTGACGAAGCGCGTCGGCGACATTATTTTATTGATGGGGATCGTGGCTTTATCAGCTTATGGGGCGGGCTTGAGTTTTAGCGAGTTGCAAAGTTGGGTCGAAACCTCACCGCTTCCCAGTGGTACCGCCACCTGGTTGGGGCTGGCGTTAATTGCCGGGCCCCTAGGAAAATGCGCTCAATTTCCCCTCAACCTGTGGTTAGACGAAGCCATGGAAGGGCCGAACCCCGCCGGAATTATGCGGAACTCGATCGTCGTTTCGGCGGGGGCCTATGTGTTAATTAAACTGCAACCTGTTTTTATTCTTTCACCGATTGCCGAAGATGCGCTGATTATCGTGGGGACAATTACCGCGATCGGTGCATCCTTGATGGCCGTGGCCCAAATTGATATTAAACGAACCCTCTCCCATTCTACCAGTGCCTATTTGGGATTGGTGTTTGTCGCCGTTGGGTTGGGTCACGTGGATATTGCTTTTTTACTGCTGTTTTCCCACGCGATCGCCAAGTCTCTCCTATTTATGAGTATTGGCTCGATTATCTACAACATTACCAATCAAAACGTGACCGAAATGGGCGGCTTGTGGTCGAGAATGCCCGCAACCACCACCGCATTCGTAGTGGGTTCGGCCGGGTTAGTCGGTGTTTTACCGTTAGGGATGTTTTGGACGTGGACTCGTTGGTTTAACGGCAATTGGGCGGTATCCTGGTGGTTATTAGGTTTACTGATGTTTGTAAATGCCCTCAGCGCCCTCAACTTAACCCGCGTTTTCCGGCTGGTGTTTTTAGGCGATCCGCAACCGAAAACCCGTCGCGTCCCGGAAGTGGGCTGGCCGATGGCGGTTCCCATGGTAACGCTGACGGCGATGACGTTACTCGGGCCTTGGGTTCCCCAAAAATGGCCCTATTGGTTGAGTGCGACAGCACCGTTAGGTAATGCAGAATTACCCATTGTTCGCTACTCGATCGCGTTAATTGTGGCTTCGGGTCTGTTGGGTTGCATCGTCGGTTTCCGGCTAGTCTTGCGGCGGGCTTGGGCGCGACCGTTGAAGGTTTGGTTGCGATTTTTCCAAGATCTATTTGCCTATGATTTCTACATCGAGAAGGCGTACAATCTGACTATTGTTTGGGCTGTTGCCAGCATTTCTAAACTGATGGCATGGCTCGATCGCTACGTGGTGGATGGCGCAGTCAACCTGGTCGGTTTGGTAACGGTGTTTAGCGGACAAGCATTGCGATACAATGTCACCGGCCGGGGTCAGTTTTACGTGCTGACGATCGCCATTGCGACAGGTCTGCTAGCGCTGTGGTCGTTTTTTGGTTTGAATTAGTCTGCGATATTTAAGGATACAATCTCCATGCTGAGTGCATTAATTCTGATTCCATTTATCGGGGCGGGGCTGCTGGCTGTGTTGCCGAACCGCTTCAGTTCCAGTCAAGTCAAATGGGTGGCGATCGCGATCGCGTCCCTAGCATTTGTTGTCAATATCATCGTTGGCTACCAATTCGATCCAAATCAAATCTCTTTTCAGTTTGAAGAAGTCATTCCTTGGATTGATGGCATCGGCTTTAACTACCATTTGGGAATTGATGGCTTATCTCTATCTTTACTGTTTCTCAATAGTTTTTTAACCGTTCTCGCCTTGATGAGTAGCGATCGCGATTTACCGCGACCGCGTTTGTACTACGCGCTAATGCTGCTGATTAACGTGGGCGTGAGTGGAGCATTTATTGCCCAAGATTTGCTCTTGTTCTTTCTATTTTACGAGCTAGAAATTATTCCCTTGTATCTCCTGATTGCCATCTGGGGAGGCAAGCGACGAGCCTATGCAGCGACAAAGTTCTTAATTTATACCGCCGTTTCTGGTATTTTAATTTTAGCTGCCTTCCTAGGCATCGCCTTCTTGAGCGGTGCGAATACCTTTGACTACGAAACCTTGCGATCGGCCGGCTTACCCTTTGAAATTCAACTGGTTTTACTGATTGCCTTGTTAATCGGCTTTGGGATTAAGATCCCCGTATTTCCTTTTCATACTTGGTTGCCCGATGCCCACGTAGAGGCTTCGACTCCGGTTTCCATGTTACTGGCGGGCGTACTGTTAAAATTGGGAACCTACGGACTGCTGCGATTCGGGTTAGGATTATTTCTGGAAGCCTGGTCGTATCTTGCCCCTTGGTTGGCAGTGGCGGCGGCAATTAGCGCCCTCTACGGGGCTTCTTGCGCGATCGCCCAACAAGATATGAAAAAAGTGGTCGCCTATTCGTCGATCGGTCACATGGCATTTATTTTACTCTCTCTGGCAGCGACAACGCGCCTGAGTATTATTGCCACAATATGCCAGACGATCGCCCATGGTTTAATCTCGGCGTTGCTGTTCTTTCTTGTTGGTGTGGTTTATAAGAAAACGGGCAGTCGCGATGTTAACCAACTGCGAGGTTTGTTGAACCCGGAACGAGGTTTGCCCGTCACGGGTAGCTTAACAATTTTAGCAGCTATGGCGAGTGCGGGCATTCCGGGCATGGTGGGGTTTGTTGCTGAGTTTCTCGTATTTCGCGGTAGCTTTCCCATCTTCCCAATTCCGACGCTATTTTGTATGGTGGGTACGGGTTTAACGGCAGTGTACTTTCTACTGATGATTAACCGGGTGTTTTTCGGTCGTCTCTCGGATATGGTTACTTATTTACCCCCGGTGGGTTGGGGCGATCGCGTTCCGGCGATCGCGCTATCTATTATAATTTTCATCCTGGGGATTCAACCCAATTGGATGGTACGCTGGAGCGAAGCCCAAGTGGGTCGTTTAATTGCCCCGGAAACCGTAGCACAAGTGACAGTTTTGAATCCCAAAGGCGATTAATATTGTAATTGAAAGAAAATCAATCGGTGAGGGCTTCAAAACCAGAGGCAATGTCAAGCAATTCTGACGTAATGGCACTCTGTCGCTGGCGGCGATATTGAGAGGTGAGATCGTCTAACCGTTCGCGAATGTTTTTCTCGGCGGCTTGCATAGAAGACAAGCGACTGGCATTTTCGCTGGCAAGAGATTCGGCAAAGGCACGATAGAGAGACACAAACAAATGCTCGCGAATGAGGGCGGAAAACATGGCAGCGCGATCGCCATAAAAACTGGGCAACCCGGAAGAAGGACGATCGCGCTCTTGCAACTCTCGCAACCAGTTCTCATTCAGGGGAAGTAAAGAAAATTGCTGCGGTTCGTAAGCCGATCCCGATCGCGATCGATTGTAGAATAAAAGGACGCGACGGACATTTTTCTCGCTGCGCCAATTTTGCAGGGAAACGAGCAGTTCGCGGACGCGATCGGTAATCCCGGCGATGGAGTTGGGGACAGAGAAACGAGCCGAAATCTGCCGCTTTTGGGCTTGTAAGGGCAGGGAAACGCGATCGCCGACAGCAGCGATAAATAGGTTTTCTTCGGGAAAGTCGGTTAACTTCTCATCGGCGAGACGAGCCACTTTTTCGTTAAACTGGCCGCACAAACCGCGATCGGAACCGAAGACGATCGCCACTAAGGTATCGCCCGAGGCGGTACTGGCTTTGTCGATGAGATTGGGATCGCGATCGCTGTCCCAGTTTGGCGCTTGCAGAACGAATTGCAATCCGGTTTCTACTGTGCGATGATAGTCTAAGAGGGATTCTACAGCAGTTTGATATTGACGAATGCTGACTGCTGCCAATGCTTTCATGGTTTTGACCACCGATCGCAAATCGCGGACGTTTTCAATTTGGGCTTGTAGTTGTTCGGCTGGCATTTTAAACTATAAATATCGTTATTTGTAGGGTGGGCAATGCCCACCCTACGGGTTTTCTCGGAAGCGATCGCTGGCCTCTCGACAAGTTTGACGAAGGCGTTCCCAGTCCTCATCTTCGAGTTCTTCGCCTGTATCGATACGATCGCACAATTCCGACAAGCGATCGACTATTTCTTCCCACGCGAGACACGGACTGACCTACATCGACGGCGGGTAAAATCCCTTGCTGAAACCGATCGGGAGACAGATAAATTTGCCCGTCGGTAATCGAAATCAAATTCGTGGGAATGTAGGCCGAAATATTTTGCGCCTGAGTTTCCACAATGGGTAACGCCGTCAGCGATCCGCCCCCCAACTCTTCGCGCAAATGGGTCGATCGTTCCAACAGGCGCGAGTGAATATAAAAAATGTCGCCGGGATAGGCTTCGCGACCGGGGGGACGGCGCAGCAGTAGGGACAGTTCCCGGTAGGCCCGCGCGTGGCGGGTGAGATCGTCGTAGACAATTAGTACGTCCCGGCCCCGTTCCATAAAAAACTCGGCCATGGTGGTGGCGGCGTAGGGGGTGACGTACTGCAACCCCGGCGGATCCTCGCCAGTGGCGACGACGACGAAACTGTACTCCAGGGCACCGCGATCGCGCAGGGTCGCAATGGCGCGGGCCACCGCATCCGATCGCTGGGCGATGGCGCAGTAGACGCAGATAACATCTTTGTCGTCTTGGTTGAGAATGGTATCGATGGCGATCGCGCTTTTACCAATTTGGCGATCGCCGACAATGAGTTCGCGCTGGCCCCGGCCGATGGGGACGATCGCGTCTACTACTTTTAATCCGGTTTGCATGGGGACGGTGACGGGGGCCCGATCCATAATTGCCGGGGCCGGACGTTCGATGGGGCGGCGTTCTTCATCGGGGATGGATCCGCGACCGTCTAGGGGGCGACCCAAACCGTCAACCACGCGCCCTAACAGGGCTTCACCGACAGGAACGTCGATCGATCGCCCCGATCGCTTCACTTTTTCCCCCGCTTGCAAGTGTTCGCTGCGATCGAGTAACACTACACCCACTTCGTGGCGATCGAGGTTGAAGGCCAAACCGGGCACGTCGCGACCTAAATAAATCAGTTCGTCCGACTGGACTTCGGGGAGTCCCGACACTAAGGCGATACCGCGAGAAATGGATTTGACGATGCCAATTTCTCGGGCTTTGAGATCGGGGTGATGTTCGGACAAGGCGCGATCGAAGGCTGCCGAAGTGTCATCGAGAACCGCTTGTAACAATTGGGGATCTTTAGTCATATCAATTCAATGAACAACGAACAACGAACAATGAGCAATATCTCTAGATGGTAAGTATTCAGGTGGTACAGAGAAACCCGGTTTCTGAGGGGAGAAACTCAGATTTTGTCCGGCTATAAGCGAGAAACCGGGTTTCTACACCTATTTAGCCTAGCATACCTGAATCCTTATTCTAGATGAAGCTGGATACTGGAGTTGCGAACAAGTTTTCCTTCCTGAATTTTGAATTTTGAATTTTGCGAAAAGTTAGGGACGTAGATTTTCTTCCCCCCCCAAACTCAAGACTCAAGACGAATTGGAGCCTAGCGACACTTCTAGCGAGTTTAAATAACTGTCCAAACTCCAAGCAATTTCACGATCGCGCAACTGCACTTCAATCCCGCAAACGAGACGAGGAGAACGGACAAATTCGATGCGATCGCCGGGTAAGGCGTTGGTAATGCGATCGCGATCGCCATCGGATAAATCAAAGCTACTGAGAACTCGTAAGGGTTCGTCGCTGGCACGAATTGAGCCTTCAATATGTTCTTTTTCTGCATGGGATAACTGCTGCCAACGACGAACGAAGGTATCGATCGCCTGTCGTTCTAAATCGCTGCTGGCGATGTCTTGAAGGGCGCGACGGGTAAGATCGTAAGTTTGGCGAAGTAACTGTCGCTGCACCCGTTCTTCTGGGGTTTCTTCGCCGATGGTTTCTTGCGATCGCTTCACCAATTCCCGTTCTAAAATGCTTTCAATTCGGGCTTCGAGTTCTTGTAAATAACTATCGAAACTCTAAGCCAGTTCGTAGCCGTTGGCACGAATCTCGACACCGCAAATGGTTTCAGGGGCGATGGCAAAATCGACCTCTAAGATGCGGCGTTCGTCCTCTTCTTCGGGAGAGAGTTCTTCGATCTCCTGTTCCCGCATGAGTTCGATATCGGGAACCCATGCTTGCAGGCGATCGAGTATTTTTTGGCCATCGTCTTCCGACAGTTCAAAACTGCTGCGAATGGCAACAGGAACCGGCGATCGCTGCATCGACTCCACTAGCTGCTGGCGTTCGCTGTTGTCTAGGTTGTCTAGGCGATCGAGAAACAGTTTTACGGTTCGATCTTCCAAGCTGGTATCGGCAATGTCTTGCAAGACACGACGAGCGATCGTATAGGTTTGTTGTGCCGCTTGTTGTCGCAAGCGATTGATAAAGTAGCGCCGTTCTCGCCGTAAGGACTCGTGCCATTTGTAGCGAGAGCGATCGACCTCTTCCCGTGCCTGCTGTAACAGTTTTTGACGTTGGCGATCGGCTTCTTTTTGTACTTCTGCCAGGGTTCGCCGACGGCGATCGTCGAGGCGACGCTGTTTTTCGCGATAAGCTGCCGCTTCGTTTTCTGCCGCATCTCGTTCTTGTTGCGCCTTTTCCCATTGCGATCGGATGCGGTCTCGCCGTTCGTCCATAGTCGTTAAAATGGGACGATACAGGAAGCGCTTTAACAAGTAAACCAAAATTGCAAAGTTGACAATTTGGGCGACAACGGTAAACCAATCGAGTAGCATACGTTAGCCTCCCCCTTGTCCGCTCGTGAAATGATTCCAAAATGGATTAGCAAAAATTAGAATCATAGACACCACAAAACAGTAAATTGCCGTTGACTCAATTAATGCCATGCCCACGAACAAGGTGCGAGTAATGGTATTCGATTGGTCGGGTTGTTGCGCCAAAGCACGCATGGCATTTGCGAGGGCAATTCCCTCTCCAATTGCGGGCGCGATCGCGCCAATAGCGATACAAAATCCGGCGGTCAAAATTGACATCATACCGACTAAACTGGTTTCGGTCATGGCTTCGATAACTCCTGATTGTTAGTGTTCGTTTTGCTGTCGGGCAGCGATTCCCGAGGCGATATAGACGATAGCAAGAATGGCAAAGACGTAAGCCTGAATGAAACCCACTAGCGCACCGAATAAACGCATGACGATCGGGACGAATAACGGGACGATCGACAGTAAGATTCCGACTAATATGCTAGCACTCATCACGTTTCCAAACAAGCGCACGGCGAGGGAAACGGTGCGAGAGACTTCGCTAACAATTTTAAAAGGCAGCATGACGGGGGTGGGTTCGATAAAATGTTCGAGATAGCCTTTCAGTCCAGAAAATTTGATGCCGTAAAAAGGGACAGCAAAAAAGACTAACAGGGCTAAACCTGCGGTGGTGGAAAGGGAACCCGCCGGAGATTGGTAGAAGGGGACGATCGTCAGTAAGTTGGCAACGACGAAGAATAAAAATATCGTCCCAATAAAGGGTAAAAACGGACGCGGATTTTGGTGGGTTGCTGCTTCAATTTGTTCGTTTACTGCCTCGACGATCGCTTCTAAACTGCTTTGCAGTCGCGATATTTCTGCCCCCGAAGACAGGCGGCGAGTCGCCCACCAAGACACGCCAACGAGTAACGCCATCACCAACCAAGTACAGAGGATGGTGGCATTAAGGGTGAGAAATCCCCATTGCCAAATTACGATATTGTCGGGGGTAATGTTCATTATTATGTCAGTTCCAAGAATTAATTACAACAGAATTTCTATGTAGGGGCAAACGGCGTTTGCCCGATAGCACTGTTGCTGGAGAATGGAATTAGTTTAAGCGCGGTTTGCCAATTTTTCCTTTCCAAGACACTAAGATGGTGCGACCGATAATAAAGCCAATTAAGGCCGCGATCGCCCGCTTCCAGTCGCCATCCATGACGATATAAAATCCGAACAAGGTGATAGCCGTCCGACCGATCGCGCTACCCACAACTAAGCGAAATGGCCACTGGGTTGAGGGCAATTGACGCACGGTAATCCACAGGCTATAAAAGTAGAAAATGCCGAGGGCAATTCCCGCGATCGCGGATAAAGTCAATGTCAAAAATTCGTGCATTTTTTTGTACCTCCGTGATGTAAATTTGTAAGTATTCAGGTGGTACAGAGAAACCCGGTTTCTCGCTTATAGCCGGACAAAATCCAAGTTTTTCCCTTCAGAAACCGGGTTTCTACACCCGTTTAGCCTAGCATACCTGAATCCTTACCCCTGAATAGTTACTGTAAATTTTTTATCGATCGCTTTCTCGTTGTACCCAAAACCAGGCATTCAAGCAACCGAGAACCACACCGACAAATAACATCATTAGCGTCCAAGAATAGGGACTCTCCCAAGTGGCATCGATCCAAATTCCCAAAGCAATAAATATCAATGTCGGGATGGTAACTGCCCAACCCACAAGGCCAAACGTACCGACCCCGAACCAGGGATTAAAGAATTTTGACTGGCGCGATCGCCGTTTTTGTCGCATTTTTCTCCCTATTTGCTGGCGAAATTCATCTCGGTGTTCTCTCTCAGGTGGCACGTTTTTGTCCTCCTTGGCGGGCAATTTGGCGGGCAAATCCAGCTTCGAGTTTGGCGGTGGCGCTGCGGGCTTTTTTCTCGCGATCGTCGAGGCGACGAAATTCCGCTTCGATGGTTTTTTCTAAGCGTTCCAAACTGCGATCGCGAATGGCGCGACGAGTGGAAACAAACACATTTTCTCCCGATTTGACTAAAATTCCATTGTCGATGGCGACAAATGTTTCGCCTTCCGATGCCGATTCAAACGACAATATTCCGGGAACCAACGCCGCCACAAAATCGACGTGATGAGGTAACAAGCCAAAGGATCCGTATTCGCTTTCGGCGGTGACTTTCTCCACTGGTTCGTCGAGTAACAGTTCTGTGGGGACGAGAATTGTTAAGTTCATGCGGCTTCCTCCTCCTGGTTATTTTCTTCTTCGTCAGTGTCCTCCTTGTCCTCTTTTTGTGTTTTGGGGTCATCCTCGATCGCCCCAATCATGTAAAGCGACTGTTCCGATCGATCGCTAAATTCATCGTTAAGAATGCGATCGCATCCGGTTAACGCATCCTCCAAACTCACCAACTTGCCCTTTTTTCCTGTAAACTGTTCGGTGGTAAAAAAGGGTTGGGTTAGAAACCGTTCCAGTCGCCGCGCCCGGTTCACGGTTTGCCGATCTTCCCGCGATAGTTCTTCCATTCCTAACATGGCAATAATGTCTTTAAGATCCTCATAACTTGCCAAGGTTTGTTTCACCTCGCGGGCGATGCGATAGTGACGTTCTCCCGCGATCGTCGGAGTTAACATTTTAGAATTCGACTCCAACGGATCCACCGCCGGATACAGGGCTTGACTGGCTCGCTGACGAGAGAGTACAATAGAAGAAGACAAATGTCCGAAGGTATGAACTGCTGCCGGATCGGTGAAATCGTCCGCCGGAACGTACACCGCTTGCACCGAAGTAATTGCCGCCGCTTGGGTGTTGCTGATGCGTTCTTGCAGTTCGGAAAGTTCCGTTCCCAACGTCGGTTGGTAGCCCACGCGAGAGGGCAATCGTCCCAACAAACCGGACACTTCTTGCCCCGCTTGAATGAAGCGAAAAATGTTGTCCATCAACAACAAAACATCTTGCTTGGCTTCGTCGCGAAAATACTCCGCCATCGTCAAAGCGGCGTGGGGAACTCGAAATCTTGCCCCCGGCGGTTCGTCCATTTGTCCGAACACCAAAACCGTATTTTCTAATACTCCCGCTTCCTGCATATCGCGGTACATTTCTTCGGCTTCGCGGTTGCGTTCCCCCACACCACAAAAGAGGCTAATACCTTCGTGATGCGTCACCATATTGTTGATGGCTTCGGTAATCAAAACGGTTTTACCCACGCCCGCACCGCCAAACAATCCGGCTTTACCGCCGCGCTCTAAAGGTGCTAGAATGTCAATGGCTTTGATGCCCGTTTCCAGGATTTCGGAGGTGGTGGATCGATCGCTTAACGGAATCGGATCTTGATGGATCGATCGCCATTCGCCTCCGGTAATTTCCTCTTGGCGATCGATGGTGTTGCCAAACACATCGAAAACGCGCCCCAAAACGCGATCGCCGACGGGAACCGTTAGCGTTTCTTGGGTGTTGCGAACCTGCGAACCCCGCGCCAAACCGGAAGTCGGAGTCAAGGCGATACAGCGTACCGCATCGCGATCGCTGTGGCTGACAATTTCCAGGACGATCGCCTCGTTTGGCAGAGTTCGTCCTGTGCCAGCCTTCTGTAATAGGTTGTTGCACTCAGCC
>CAKZKB010000638.1 GCA_937121005.1 uncultured cyanobacterium
GTGCTGGTGGTGCTGGCGGTGCTGGCTGTGCTGGTGGCGCTGATGGTGCTGATGGTGCTGAATGAATATGAAGATTCAACGCGATCGCCTGCGATGAAATACGATCCCAACAAACACCATCGCCGTTCCATTCGCCTGAAAGGATATGACTACTCCCAACCGGGGGCGTATTTTGTTACCATTTGCATTCGGGGAAATTTGCCCCTTTTGGCAGAAATTCGCGATCGTCGAATCTATCCCAGCCTGCCCGGTCAAATGGTACGATCGATCTGGGAAGAATTACCGCGACACTATCCCGGTGTGGAACTGGATGCGTTTGTATTGATGCCCGACCACATTCATGGAATTATTTGGCTAACAGGCGATCGAGCCCCCCGTAGGGGCAATTCCCCTGTGGTTGCCCCCTTCAGGGGTGTTGACCCTATCTCCAAATTGAACGGTTCCTACCCAGCACATGGTAACAGCGTAGGCACGGAAAACAGGGCAGAAAACGGGGTAGGCACAGGGGCGCTACCCCTACAGGTACGGAAGGGGATGGCGTTGGGAGATGTCGTTCATCGCTTTAAATCCCTCACCACCGCTAAATATCGACAAGGTGTGAATCAATTGGGTTGGTTGCCATTCGATAAAAAATTTTGGCAGCGCAACTACTACGAACGCATTATTCGCACGGATGAATCTCTGGAACTGATTCGCGAGTACATCCTTAACAATCCTTTGGATTGGGAACGCGATCGCGAACATCGCAAATTGCATCATCCGATTCCCGACGTGTAGGGGCAATCCCCCTGTGGTTGCCCCATACCGACGATCGCCCTTGCTATTGCGCGAGCTCGTTGCCGAATTGTTCCCCACCCTCGAATAATGCTAAAGTGAAACAGCAGCGATCGCGGGGGACACAAATGTTTGACATTGCCGTTCGAGACGATAAATATCGCACCTACATCCTCACCGATACTACTCACTCGGCGAGTATGGAAATTGTACCCGATCGCGGCGGTATCGTGACGCGCTGGCAGGTCGGCGATCGCCAAGTTCTCTATTTCGATGCCGATCGCTTTGCCGATCCCAGTAAAAGCGTGCGCGGCGGCATCCCGATTTTGTTTCCCATTTGTGGCGATTTGCCCGATAATACTTATACCCTCGACGGGCAATCTTACCCACTTCCCCGACATGGTTTCGCTCGCGATTTACCCTGGGAAGTGACGCAGCAAGATAAAGACAATGGCAGTTTGACGCTGGTACTCAACAGCAGCGATCGCACTCGCCAAGCGTATCCCTTTGATTTTCAACTACAATTTACCTACCAACTGCGGCAAAACAGTTTAGAAATTCGCCAAGCGGTAACGAATCAGTCTCAAAAACCGATGCCGTTTTCTCTCGGTTTGCATCCCTATTTCCCGGTTGCGGACAAATCTAAATTACAAATTGATATCCCCGGAAACGAATATCTCGACCAAACTAACGGCACGATGCACCCCTTCGCGGGAGACTTCGACTTCAACCGCGACGAAATTGATGTCGCCTTTGCCAACATCGATCGCAACTCCGCTAGCGCCACCGACGGCGAGACGCAATTGCTGCTAGAGTACGATAACCCCTACTCGGTGCTGGTATTCTGGACGGTGAAGGGTCAGGACTACTACTGTCTCGAACCCTGGAGCGCCCTGCGAAATGCCCTAAATACGGGCGATCGGCTGGTACAATTGCCGCCGGGAGAGACGTTTGAAACTTGGGTACGGCTGACGACCTAAAAGATTGCCCAACTTTTTTTGAGAACATCCTTCCCTTTTCGCGATCGGGGTGCTATATTAGGAAAGGTGCGTTTCGAGCCACCATCCCATCGGGTCGCTAACTCAACGGTAGAGTACTCGGCTTTTAACCGATTAGTTCCGGGTTCGAATCCCGGGCGACCCATAAAAAGCCTGGTGCGTGTTTGTTGGGCTTTATGGTTCAACCCAACCTATAGTAAGTTGTTCGGGCAGGCTAGAACTCCCCATCTTGAGAGGGGGAGATACAGCCGACTCGAGTAGCTTTAGCCACGTCGAGCGATCGGCATCACTTTTGTGTGACAATAAACTAGAGGTATTGCTCATTGTTCATTGTTCATTGTTCATTGATATGACTCAAGCCATCGCCACCCAACATCCCTTAATCGAAAAATTCGAGAACCTAACGCCGCAACAGCAGCAAACTGTATTAGATTTTGTGGCATTCTTAGAAAGTCAAAATCAGGAAACTACAGACGATCGACCGGAAACTGAGCCGATCTCGGCCTACGAAGCGGCGAAAGAATTTGCAGGCTGCGTCGATGGCGGGCCGGGAGACTTATCCACAAATAAAAAATACTTAGAAGGGATCGGTCATTAAATGAGGCAGAATGTTATTTTAGATACCGGCCCTTTAGTTGCATTTGTCAATCGTCGCGAAACTGCCCATCAATGGGCGATCGAGCAATGGAATACCATCGAACTTCCTTTTTTGACCTGCGAAGCCGTCATTACGGAAGCGTGTTTTTTGCTCAAGAAGGACAGATTCGAGTCTTGTTTGACTATAAGCGAGAAACCGGGTTTCTTGCTTGTGGGCGGGCGAAGCATTCACCCTGTTTAGTTATCGGTAGAATCGTTCGTTAACTTGTGCGAATGCTTAGCCCCTACAAATACCGTAACTGTTCTACCGGATCTGATATAATCCTAACACCTAATCGCGATCGCATTCCAAAAACCGATACAATACTTGTGAAGCGATCGCCCCCTACCATGTCTACTGTATCTGCATCTCCCTTTTCCCCCGAAGAAATTGCCGCCGAGGGCATTAAACCGGACGAATATGAAGAAATTGTAAAGCGACTGGGCCGCCATCCCAACAAAGCCGAACTGGGAATGTTCGGGGTCATGTGGTCGGAACATTGCTGTTATAAAAACTCTCGCCCCCTATTAAAACAGTTTCCCACAACAGGCAAGCGAATTTTAGTCGGCCCTGGAGAAAATGCGGGAGTTGTAGACTTTGGCGATGGCTTGCAACTGGCATTCAAAATTGAGTCGCACAACCACCCATCGGCCATCGAACCCTTCCAAGGTGCAGCCACAGGAGTTGGGGGTATTCTTCGCGATATTTTTACCATGGGGGCGCGGCCGATCGCAGTCTTAAACTCTTTGCGTTTCGGGTCGTTAGACGATGAGAAAACGCGCCGCATCTTTGCCGGGGTCGTAGAAGGAATTGCCCATTACGGTAACTGTTTTGGCGTTCCCACCGTTGGCGGCGAGGTGTACTTCGATCGCGCTTACTCTGGAAATCCCCTCGTCAACGCCATGGCAATTGGTTTAATGGAGACGAAAGAAATTGTCAAATCCGGTGCGTCTGGAATTGGCAACCCCGTATTGTACGTGGGGTCTACAACTGGACGCGATGGTATGGGTGGAGCCAGTTTTGCCAGTGCGGAATTGAGCGAAGAATCGGCAGACGATCGTCCGGCGGTGCAAGTGGGAGATCCCTATTTAGAAAAATGCCTCGTCGAAGCCTGTTTGGAAGCCTTTCAAACGGGGTTTGTTGTCGCAGCACAAGACATGGGTGCGGCGGGGATTACCTGTTCGACGGCGGAAATGGCGGCGAAAGGTGGCGTAGGGATTGACCTGGATCTCGACAAGATTCCCGTGCGCGAGACGGGCATGGTTCCCTACGAATATTTGCTGTCCGAGTCTCAAGAACGGATGCTATTTGTCATCGAAAAGGGCAAAGAAGCGCAACTCATCGAAATTTTTAAACGCTGGAACCTGCAAGCCGTTGTTGCCGGGACGGTTATCGAAGAGGCGATCGTCCGCATTCGCTTTCAAGGTAGCATTGCGGCCGAAATTCCGGCTTTGGCACTAGCTGAAAATACACCCATATACGATCGCGAAATTCTCCCAGAACCGCCCGACTACGCCCGAACTGCTTGGAAATGGACGGAGGACGAGTTACCGGGTTGCAGTCAAAACGGCATCGAAATTGCTGGCAAACATTGCAGTTGGAATGATATCCTGTTGCAGTTGTTGGATACGCCGACGATCGCGTCTAAAAAATGGGTCTACCGTCAGTACGACCATCAAGTCCAAAATAACACGCTTGTCGTTCCTGGAGATGGCGATGCGGCTGTTGTTCGCTTGCGTCCGACTGAAAAATCAGCCTTCAAAGTTGCAAATGCTAATAAAGGCGTAGCGGCAACCGTTGACTGCAATTCTCGTTACGTCTATCTCGATCCGTTTGAAGGTGCGAAAGCCGTTGTTGCCGAAGCAGCGCGGAATTTAAGCTGTGTGGGAGCCGAACCTGTTGCAGTGACGGATAACCTCAATTTTGGCTCGCCAGAAAAAGCGATCGGTTATTGGCAGTTGGCTTCGGCCTGCAAAGGATTGGCGCTTGCCTGTAAAGAATTCGAGACTCCGGTGACGGGGGGAAATGTTTCGTTATATAATGAAACGATAGATGATAAGGGAAATCCTACACCTATTTATCCGACTCCCGTTGTCGGAATGGTAGGCATTGTTGAAGATGTAAACTCGGTTTGCGATCGCGCTTGGAAGCAAGCCGGCGATACCATTTATTTACTCGGTCAACCGACGGATCCCGACACCGCAGAGGTAACGTTAGGTGCGTCAGAATATCTAGTTGCAATTCACAATACGATCGCCGGGAAACCACCTCGCATCAACTTCGAGTTAGAACGCAACGTGCAAGCCGTTTGTCGGGAGGGAATTCGTCGCGGTTGGGTGCGATCGGCACACGATTCCTCTGAAGGTGGACTTGCGATCGCGATCGCTGAATGCTGTATTAGCAGCAACCGAGGCGCTCAGATCCAGCTACCTGAAACTCTATCGCGTCTCGACACTGTTTTATTTGCCGAAGGTGGAGCGCGAATTGTTGTTTCTGTGGCGGCTGAAAATATCACCGCTTGGGAAAGTTACCTGCAAGAACATCTTTCTAAAAACTGGCAAAAACTGGGAACGGTGGGAGAAACTAACGCATCTTTGCAAATCGAGATGGCAAACCATGGGGGTTTAATCGATCTGAGCGTCGATCGCCTCCAAGACACTTACGACAGTGCCATCGAACGGCGCATTTCCATGTCGTAGTCCAGTTCTCAAACTGTCCGTAGGGAGGGAGTGAGTTGAAAAAGCGGCACAGTACGAAGTAGCACGACAGTCCATCTTGCTACAATTTTTACTATGGATTCAGGAAAAATGCTGATGAAAATCTTTACATCCTGTGCTTGTAGCGGTTTGTTCGCGTTGCTTCTATCGACTAGCGCGATCGCCGAACCCACTCGCTTGGCACTCAACCCCGGTTTTAGACCCGATCCCACCGAAGAAAGCGGACGATCTGGCGGTACGATCGCCTCCGAATGCGGCAATATTGCCGAAGAAGCGAACTACGAACTGACCCTCGATCTCGCCTTCGACTACTTACGAATTAGCGCCGTTGCTGGAGGGGACATTACGCTTTATCTGGAATATCCAGACGGTCGCAAAGAATGTTATGATGATGAGATCGACGGTCAGCTACCGGAAGTAGCGGGGCCGTTCTCCGCCGGAACCTACCAAATTTGGATCGGCGATCGGGGAAATTCTACTGAGTATCGACTCTACTTTACCGAAATGCCTCGCTAGCCATTTGTGGGATCGCATCTTGACCTGACGAAACCCTCGCTATTGCGCTTATGAATGCCATCGGAACTTCCATTTTCAGCCTCGCTTCGATCGGCCTCGGATCTGCGACGATCGCGTCTACTACCGTAGCCATTCCTGTTACCCAGCCGGACTTACATTTAGCCCAGTACGAAGACTTTACTTTGTGGCCCGGATTTTCCCCCGATCCCCAACAAGGAAGCGGGCGATCGGGAGGGTTCAATTTTACTGAGGACTGCGGCTATATTGATACCGCCCCCGACCATCAACTGACCCTACGAAGTGCGTTCGACTACTTACGAATTTACGTCGATGCCGATATGGACGTAACTTTGTTTATTGAAACGCCGAATGGCGATCGTACCTGTTACGATAACGAAATCGACGATATGCTGCCCGAAGCAGCCGGACGCTTCGAGCCTGGAACCTACAAACTCTGGATCGGCCATCCCAGCCCAGAGGACGATGCGGACTACCGAATTTTCATTACCCAACAACGCGACAATAACTAACTCGCAGCGACAGCTAGCAGTCCGGTAAATACGCTCGCTCCGTCCTCCGATCCTAACAAGCGATCGGAGGCTCGTTCTGGGTGAGGCATCATCCCTAAAATGTTGCCATTTTCGTTACAAATCCCGGCAATTTCATTTAGCGAACCGTTGGGATTGTTGCCCGCATAGCGAAACACGACTTGACCGCTATCTTCCAAATGTGCTAAGGTGTCGTCGTCGGCATAGTAGCGCCCTTCACCATGAGCGATCGGCAGCACGATCGTCTCTTTTTGGTCATAGTTCTGCGTCCATATTGTATCGGTGCGCTCGACGGTTAGAGGAACGCGATCGCAGATAAAATGTAAGTCGCGGTTGCGGATCAACGCTCCCGGTAACAAACCCAATTCGGTTAAAATCTGGAAGCCGTTGCAAATTCCTAAAATGGGTTTACCCTGGTTAGAATGTTCGAGAACTGAGTTGATAACCGGGGAAAATTGGGCGATCGCGCCGCAACGCAAATAGTCGCCATAACTAAACCCACCCGGAATGACAACCACATCGATATCCGATAGATCGGTATCGCCATGCCAAACCATGCGCGTCGGTTGGTTTAAAATGTCGCGAGTCACGTAAGCTACATCGCGATCGCAGTTGGAACCGGGGAAGACAATAATGCCAAATTTCATCAGTTTGGGGAATGGGGAATTGGTAATGGGTAAGGATTCAGGTATGCTAGGCTAAACGGGTGTAGAAACCCGGTTTCTCGCTTATAGCCGGACAAAATCCGAGTTTCTCCCTTTAGAAACCGGGTTTCTCTGTACCACCTGAATACTGACGGGAATGGATCGATTCGATGTCTGATGGATCTCCATGTAAGGGCGATCGCTCGGGTTTGCACTTAGGGGATTTATGCGAGACCGAATCGAACGCTTACTGTATAATATCTTTATAGAGTACCACAATTTAATTTTATGCGATCGCTCGTTTTAGGTTCGTTAACCGTACTTCCAGGCGCGATCGGCGTTGTTATCTTCGGTTACTTCGCTCTCGTCGATTGGGATGCCTTGCAAAACACCTACGAACGTTTTGAAACCCTAGCTAACAGTGCGTCCGATTTTGATACCCTATTCGTCGCTCACGCGCAGCAAAACATCCATCGCATCAACCTATTCGCCGATGGTGTATGGACGTTGCTGAGTGCCATTCTCGCTGCCATTGGCATTCACGGAATTTATACCATTCGCTCTCGATAAGGTGCTATAATGAAACCAACATCCGCTTTGTTTTGTGTAGGGATTCAGGTTACACAAGAAACCCGGTTTTTCAAAAGCAAAACCCGAGTCTTGTCTGGCTATCGGTGAGAAACCGGGTTTCTACGCCAGTTTATGCTAAAATACCTGAAGGCTTACGTTGTTCTCCAACTCGCGCCTCGTAAGTTATAATAACGCAAGATCCGTTAGGTGACAAACTCCCTGTTCATTGCTCCTCGCTCATTGAAATGACAACCATCGACGAACTCGCCAACCGCACTGAAACCGTCGCCAAACGACTGGGTATCCGCAAATTTGATGTTTGCGGTTCTACTTCCGATAGTACCAGCGTTCAGGTCGATCGCGGCGAACCCAAACAAGTCAAAGCCTCCACGCGACAAGCCGTTACCGTGCGCGTTTGGAACGATGCTAACGCCGTCGGCATTACTTCCACCACCGACACCGACGAAAACGGCATCGAATTGGCACTACAAACGGCTCGAGAAGCCAGCGAGTTTGGCGTTAAAGAACACGCACCCGATTTTAGTCCAGAAGCCACCGTTCCAATTCAAGATGACGAAGGCGATCGCACTGCCGAAAACACGCCTGCCGATACGTTAATTCAAGCCTTGCTCGATGCCGAAAAGCAACTGCTCGACGCGCATACTGATATCGAAAGCGTCCCGTACAATGGCTTGAGCCAAAAGACGATCGCCCGTTTCTATCTTAACAGTGAGGGATCGCGCCGTCAAGAAGCGCTCTCCTATTCCACCCTTTATCTCTACAGCAAAACCGCCGAGAATGGCAAAAAACCGCGCAGCGCTGGAGCCATTCGCCTCGATCGCGCCTTCGATAACCTCGACATTTCCGGGTGCGTCAAAGAAGCCGCCGAGAAAACCATTTCCCATCTCAATTACCAGAAAATTAAATCTGGTCGCTATCGGGTTGTTTTTTCTGCCGATGCCTTTTTGAGCCTGTTAGGTGCGTTTTCCAATCTCTTTAACGCTCAAAGCATTCTCGACAAGCAAAGTCTCTCGACCCTCGATTCTTTGGGAGAAGAAATTGCCTCGCCGTTGCTGTCAGTTTGCGATGATGCTCGCCACCGCGATCGCGTCGCCGCGCACTATTTTGATGGCGAAGGTACGCCAACTCGCCGCGTTTCCTTAATTGAGTCTGGGGTGCTAACCGGATTTTTGCACAGTGCGGGAACGGCAAAGCGCACCAATTCTCAGCCGACGGGTCATGCCAATATGGGAGCGAAAGTGACGGTTTCTCCCGATTTCTTCCACGTTTTCCCCGGCAAAAATAGCGATCGCGACTACAGCTTGGAGACAGAAGAGAATGTCGTCTTTATCGATGAGTTAAGCGCTCTCCACGCTGGCGTTAACGCCTTAGAAGGGTCGTTTTCTCTACCCTTAGACGGCTGGTTGGTGAATAAAGGCGATCGCGTCAGCATCGATTCGGCCACGGTTGCAGGGGATTTTCGCGACCTGTTAAAAGCGATCGTCTATGTCGGGAAAGAACCGGAGGTGTTACCCAATGGCATTTGTCCGCAAATCTGGGTAGACGGACTTTCAATTACTGGGGAATAGGGGAGAGAGTTCAGAGTTCAGAGTTCAGAAGGGGGAATCCGTCATTCTGAATTTTGAATTTTGAATTGGAGCAAAGCGACTAACGGTTGTCCGATCGTCCCACCGTATCGTAAAATGAGAATTCACTCAGTGGCGGATGGGGAATTTCAGCCGTCACTAGCGGACTATTGGCGTTTCCTTGCTGTTGGCGAGTCTCCCAGTAAGCCAGCAACCGCTTGCGAACTTCATGACTGCAAAGCCAGGGATTCATGGGGTTGAGGATGACGGTGGTACTCATGGCAATGACGTAGATGCTTTTCGATCGCACTTTCATCGTACTGGCGATGGAGTCGATCGGGTGCAATGGCGATCGGTCTCGAAGGTAATCTACCTCTCTGGGGGGATGCGATCGCGATCGCATTAAGTCTGGCGATCGTGCAAAATGTCTCGAATTCTCTCTCGAAATTGACGAATTGTGCGTCGCTGACCGATCGCCTTGCTATTGGCGATAAAGTTGGGAATGTCGGCAACGGGAAGAAAGGGAAATGCAATACTTTTGGGTACGCGAAGATAGCGATCGTCTGCCAAAGCGTAGACTTCTAGGGTGTTGCGAGAGTACCGCCAGATTTCGGGAACGCCTAACGCTGCATAGATGGAATGTTTGTCAAGCGAGGAGTGGGTGTAGTCGGATTCGAGGACCAAATCGGGAGGCGGATCGTTGGGTAAGTCGATGGATTTTCCTCGGACGATCGCCTCGTTTTGAATGTAGAAACACGCATCGGGTTCGACGGCACGAGTTAAGTCTTCTCGTTCCAGTCTCAGCGATCCGAGTTTGCGAAGTTCGATATCGAGTTCGTCTACGATCGCGGCGATAAAATCTCCCAAAAGTTCTTTGGGTTCTTCGTGTTCTGCAAGTGGCATTCGGATCTCTAAGACTCCGCGATCGTAGGCAATTCTCCAAGAACGGCGATCGCCGACATCAGACATTAAGGCTTTGTAGGTTTGCCAGCGAATTCCCGCCATCAGGAAACTGGTAGGTGTCAACTGTTGGCGATCGTCGGATAGTAGCGTTGAAGTCATTAACTCAAGGTTCGGAAGTTACAACTGCTAAGCAGTAAATTCTCGTTCGTATAGCATTCCTAACAAAAATGGGATATGATGG
This sequence comes from uncultured cyanobacterium, assembly GCA_937121005.1. Lineage (GTDB taxonomy): Bacteria > Cyanobacteriota > Cyanobacteriia > Cyanobacteriales > Geitlerinemataceae > CAKZKB01. The sequence goes on from CAKZKB010000638.1 coordinate 10,135, forward strand.
CGATTGTCTTTACCGCAGTTTGAGTACCACTCTGCGATCCTTAACATTGCGTCATCTCTAAATACGGTGTCTGTTAAAGAGTAATCGTCAGGAGGCTCAACCTGATTCCAATAATTTTTAGCTTTCTGAATTGTCAGCAAGGCTCGAATTAGCTCTAGCTTCTCCGGTCTAGATGCTGTCTGAAAGCAAGTTTTCCAGGAATCTCGCAGGGTTTCGCACTTTGTTGAGTCCAGTGTAGCACAATGGCGAACGCGATCGCAAGCTCTCGTCCAATTGTCGCATAAGTCTGTATCGGTGGCGATCGCTTCAGCCATATCCATATAAACGCGATCGAGGTTCAAAGGCTTATCTTTATACATGGGAGGGTTGAGAAGATTATCGAATACGTCTTGCAGTTCGGGAATCAGAAAATAGGCTTCTTTGTGAATTAAACCCGTCACCCAAATTCGATGCTTGTCTGCATTCTTAGCATTAACTCTCGACTGGTTGTAAAGATCGGAGAAAATCTCCTCGGTATCGGAAAAGTCATAATCTGCTATCTCCTGAACTTGCAAGTCTAAATCGACGATCGCGTATAGCTTCTCAGGAGTCAAATAAGAATGTACTGGGTCTTCTTCGTGCAATTCTAGTAGCCTAAAATAAGTCGCGATCGTCGTGGTACGACCACCACAGTTAAAGAATTTGGGACGATACGCTCTCCATTTTCTCGGTAAGCAGGCACGATAAAAGTTAGCATCTGGCATCTGCTCCATTTTGCCATACAAGTGAGGTAAAAGTCTACCTTCTGCTTTCTCAATGCTTCCTTCGCAAAGAATAATAATTCGGTTTTTGATGAGACGACAACTTAGAATTGCTCTACAGTGTTCGTCTAGTTCATCTAGAGTCAAACTCATCTTGAATCCTAATTTTCTCGTTTGACAAGTTTCGGTTCAATTTCCTTGACATGAGGGGGACTTAATGCTTGGCACAACTCATAAGAATGAGTGGCAAGAATATATTGACTTGTTGGCGACCAGCTTTCTAAATCCCTGACAATAGTATACTGCCAGTCAGGATTTAAAGCAATCTCAATTTCGTCCATAAGGACGATCGCATCTTCGATATTATGATACCGGATCCACATATAGATACTTAAGAGTTTCAATTCACCATGGCTCAGATCCTCTGGATACAGTTCCTTACTGCTTCCATTTTCCTCGATCTGAAAACCAACATTTGAAAAATCTTTGTCTAATGTCAGTTTTTTATTAAACAAAAACAAATTCAACTCCTTTAAGGTGTTTTTGTAGGTGTTGCCATATTCACCTGTTTCATGCAATTCAGCAAAGTCGCGATCGCGAGCTTCCTTTAACATATTTGTTAAAAGATCGACTGCGAAAAAGTCGTATGGGAAAAAGTTCGGGAGTTTTGCTTTTGCGCGATCGACTCGAGCAAAGTAGCTGTTTTCACTGCTACCGTTTTTATGGCGTGGATCCACAAACAACAATTTTCTAGAATCTCGATTGAGAAACAGGAAAACTTGAGTAGTCGGAGCACCCAAAAATATCTTCTGCGAAACTTTTTCCAGAAACTCATTTGCTTTATTTATCTCTAAACCACTCACATGACAAAGTAAAATGCCAGAAGGAGTTTGGTTCGATTTCGTCAGATATTTACATACATAAATTAGACTTTTTGAACTCAAAGATTTTGTTATTTTTTCTGTAGAATGAAATTTTTCTTTACATTCTTCAACTAAACTTTTGCGTTCTTTGTCTAAAAGATCGATTTTTTCCCGAACATACATTACGGCATCCTTGCAAGAATCCATACGACTAATTTTATCGGCTTCTTCATAGGAAAGCGGTAATTGTCTTTTGGATCCCAGAACCTTGTATACCAGTTCATCTCCAAGTTTTGTTAAGTATTTTTGCTCATCATCCTCATTTTGCGATTTTCTTGAAATCTCCCCAATCTTTAGAGTGAGATCGTTTAAAAACTGAACTTGAGCTTTAAGGCTTTCTATTTTTTCTTCAATTTCTTGAACATCTTCTATTATAGAAAGTTTTGATTCAGATTCATGGCCATCTTTACAAGCAAGAAATTCTAGAATAACATTATTAGTGCCATCCCAGAGATCTATGATTGCAAGGGGTCGATCGTCATTATTGTCAACTTCAAACCCATAAAGCATATTCCGCAAAAACTCTCGTCGATCGCGGTGCACCGAACAGTGCAGCAACACAAAAATAAGCTGCAATAAGGTACTTTTCCCGCCACCATTCAAACTACCGACGGGAAAAATGCTCGGAGTCAGTTCTGGCTCGAAGGTGATGTCAACATCCTTGAGTACCCGGAAGTCGGGTACTCGGACTCGCTTGAGGAACATTGGCAGCCACCGTAACGCGACGATAGTCTTAGGATATCACAGTTGGGCGCAAATGCGATCGCACTGTCTAGGCGAATTCATGCTGCTGGCAAATCGGGATCTTACTGAAGAAAAAACGGCGATCGCGAGGTCACGATGGGCTTTCAGCCCTAAAGCTCGACAGATTGGGTGCTAGAATGAAACAGCCCTGTCACCCTACCTAAAAGGGATGGGGTCTCCAGTCGCGAATATTTCGATGAGTTAGTCATTTGTGGTTGCAACTATGCTCGATCGTCTCTCGGTTCGCATTCCCATTGCTATTAGTTTAGGCGCGATCGCCGGATCCCTGACGCGCTATTATCTTACCCTACTTTTGGCGAAACAATTCGGGACAGATTTTCCTTACGGCACATTTTGCATTAACATTACCGGGAGTTTCGCCATGGGGGTAATAGCGACGATCGCCACCGAACGAATTTTTAATCTCTCCCCAGACGTACAACTGTTAGTCGCGACGGGATTCTTAGGATCGTATACCACATTTTCCACTTACGAACTCGATACCTTTGGGTTGTTGCGAAACAATCGCATTTTGACGGCGGCGTTGTACTGGATCGGTAGCACCAGTTTGGGATTCTTGGGGTTGTGGAGTGGCGTGTGGGTGGCGCGGTTATGGAAATAGGAGAAGAACGCGAAGCCTTCATTGTGGCGCGATCGGGCGTGAGGATGAATGCGGTTTATCCCTCTCCCTCCGAGTGTGTTTCTGAGGAGAGGAATAAGAATTAGCAGACAAATTATCTGGTAAGTCCTCTTCGGAAACATCAACGCAAAAATTCTCCACGCAAACGGGCAACTCGATGTAAAATTCGCTGCCTTTTTCTGGAATTGAATTGCAGCAAATCGTGCCGCCATGCTGTTGGACGATAATTCGATGGACGATCGACAGTCCGAGTCCGGTTCCTTTACCAACGGGTTTGGTGGTAAAAAAGGGATCGAAAATATGCGATCGCACGCTTTCTTCCATGCCAACGCCGTTATCGGTTAAGGTTAAAGCAATGCGATCGTCGTCGATGGCGCGAGTGCGGATCTCGATTTTACCCTTATCGTTTTGAGGTTGAGATGATTTCAAAAACTGGGACTCGATCGCGTCTATAGCATTAGCAAATAAATGAAATAAGGCTTGATTGAGATCGCCGACAAAACATTCGATCTCGGGTAAATCCCCGTAGTCTTTAACGATTTCAATGCCGGGAAATAAGTCGCGGACTTCTTGTCGATGCTGGAGAGAAAAGAGGGTATTATCGATACAGTCGTGCAAATCGACACGCTTTTGTCCGGCGCGATCGTGATGGGAAAACTGTTGCAGCGATTTCACCACTTGGCGAATCCGTTCGGCTCCGCGACGCATGGAAAAGGTGATACTTTGCAAGTCTTCGACGATATATTCGGGGTCGAGCGTATCGAGCTTGTCGCGATCGCTCGCATCTAAATTTTCTTTCGCGGTTTGGGCAATGCGGGCAATTTCAGCAAAGTCGCGGGCGTAGGTTTCCACGTAGTCGAGATTGCCGTAAATAAACGCGATCGGGTTGTTAATTTCGTGGGCAACTCCAGCGACTAACTGACCCAAACTCGACATTTTTTCGCTGTGGACGAGTTGGGCTTGGGTATGTTGCAAGCGCTCTAAAGAATCAGCCAGTTGTTGAGCTAAACTATGCAGGCGCAACCCGGCTCGAATGCGAGCCAATAACTCTTCAGTTTCGATGGGTTTGGCAATGAAATCGTCGGCTCCAGCATCCAAACCTTCCACGCGATCGTCGATTTGCTCTCGGGCTGTGAGTAAAATCACGAAGGTTTTTTCTAAAACGCGATCGCCTTTGATCCGTCGCGTCAGTTCTAACCCATCGAGTCCGGGCATCATCCAATCGCAAACAATCAAATTGGGTCGCGACGATCGCGCTTTTTCCCATCCTTCTTTGCCATCGGCCGCCAGCAATACCTCGTGGCCTTCGCTTTCGAGCAGATCTTGTAGGGTAATGCGAACCGTAATGTCGTCGTCGATCGCGAGAATTTTTGCCATTGGGAGAAGGTATTAGGTATTAGGTTTTAGGTTTTAGGTTTTAGGGGTTAGGTTTTAGGGGTTAGGTTTTAGGTACGAGGTATAAGGTATGAGGTTGTATTCCCCCTAATTCCCTAATCCCCTAATCCCCCAACTCCCCCGACTGGTCGCTGGTCGCCGAAAGCTCCTCCAAATAGGCATGAATGCGGCGCAGATCGTTTTCAATTCCTGCGAGGAGGGGGGAGGCAGCATCGAGGTTGCGATCGACAGCCAGGGCTTCCAACTCGGCCGCGCGTTGGGAGAGCGATCGCGCTCCGACGTTGGCGGCGGCTCCTTTCAGGCGGTGGGCGCGATCGCGTACCGCTTCGAGATCGTTATTGTCGATCGCCACAGCTAAATCGTCAACGTCGGTATCGCTGGCATCCAAAAAGGCAGCGATCAAGCGGTGTTGCAATTGCACTTTTCCTCGAGAGATTTTGTGCAACCGTTGTAAGTCTAACGGAAAATCGCTCTCGGTGTCGGGGCAATGTCCGTTTTGACTGGCTTTGTCGTCCGGGGTTTCGGTTTCCGTCCGTCCCGTCCAACGCTCGAGTAGGGCGACCAAATCTTCGATATCAACGGGTTTGGAAATATAGTCGTCCATACCCGAAGCTAGACATTTTTCCCGATCTTGAGGTAAAGCGTGTGCTGTCAGAGCAATAACCACCGTCCGACTGTTGCCGTGTTCTTCCCGGCGGCGCAGTTCTCCGGTGGCTTCGTAACCATCGAGAACGGGCATTTGACAGTCCATTAACACCGCATCGTAAGCCGTTTCCGTGATGCGATCGAGGGCTTCTTGGCCGTTGTTGGCGCAGTCTACTTCGCAACCGTACTCGTCGAGTTGAGCCAGCATTACTTGTTGGTTGGTGGGATGATCTTCGGCTAGCAAAATTTTCAATCCAGTTAAGGAAGCAGAAGTCGGTTCTAAGGGAGTGGGTTCGTCTTCGCTGTCGTCGAGTTGCGGGGCGATCGCGCTCACGAGAGCATCGAATAACCGCGAGGCGCGCACGGGTTTGAGGAAGTAACTATCGACTCCCAACTCCACTAACTGTTCGGCGATTTGTTGCTGCTTGAGGGTACTCATTAACACCAGTTTGGTGTCGTCGAAGGCCCGATCTTTGCGTACCGTTTGAATCAGGCGATCGCTGTTAAAATCAGGCAGTTGCAAATCGAGAATAGCAATGTCGTAAGGTTCGTCTTCTGTCGCCGCATCGCGAATGGCTGTCAGCGCCACTTTTCCGTTGGGGGCTTCGTCGATATGCTCCATGCCCCAAGCATAAGCAAAATAGCGCACGGCTTGTCGGGTAGTGGCACTTTCGGCTGCCACTAATAACCGCAGCCGGCTCATTTTCAACGGCATTTCTTCAGGATGGAATCCGGTTTGTTTGCCGAAGCGAGCCGTAAACCAAAAAATCGATCCCAAGCCTTCAACGCTATCGACTCCAATGTTACCGCCCATCAGCGTCACGAGTTGCTGGCAAATAGCTAACCCCAATCCCGTCCCGCCGTACTCGCGGGTGGTAGAGGCATCCACTTGCGAAAAAGACTGGAACAAGCGATTTTGTGCTTCTGAAGAAATACCGATGCCCGTATCTTTAACATTGAAGCGTAACGTAATCGGCAAGTCGTTAATGGGAAGTTGGGTTTCGAGTTCGGTTTTGCGTTCGCCCTCCATACCATCGACCTTCACTTCCACCACAACTTCGCCGCGATCGGTAAATTTTATCGCATTAGAAATCAAATTGAGCAGCACTTGGCGCAAGCGGCTGGGGTCGCCTTTGAGCTTGCGCGGCACGTCGCGATCGATAGGCGTGGCAATTTCTAACCCCTTATCTTCAGCTTGGGAAGCGACAACATCCAACACATCTTCTAAGCAGCGATGCAGGTCAAAATCGATGCTCTCTAAATCCATTTCTCCGGCTTCGAGCTTGGAGAAATCGAGAATATCGTTGATAATAGTTAG
>CAKZKB010000639.1 GCA_937121005.1 uncultured cyanobacterium
CTTCTCCACGGCGATCGCCGATTTCCCGGGCGATTTCTAAAGACTGTTGGTGAAAGTCGATGGCCCGTTGGTATTGTCCTAAAGATTGGTAAGCTAAGCCCAAATTCCCCAGGGAAGCCGCTTCGCCTTGTCTATCTCCAATCTGGCGGTACAATTCCAATGCTTGTTGCCAAGACTGGAAGGCTTCACGAAACTGACTGACTTGATAACGGGCAATTCCTTGCTGCAATAGGCGATCTGCTCGTGTTTTTTCAGGCGATCTCTGTGTTACTCTGGGAGTAGAAACACTTGGTTCTGAATGCTGCTCTCTTTGCTTGAAAAGCTGAACGGAATTTGGTTTCTTTATGTCTTCAATATTGAGACTATCCAAAGAAAAGCTGCTAAGCATTAATTGACGTGCAAGTTCTTCTAGCCAATTTTCCCGAATCTCATATCCTCGTTCTCCCACTATTTTGGACACTTTTTCGATTTCTTCGATTAAACCTTCGTCGATGGCGTTCGCCTGCGCCCGTAAAACTGCTATTTCTTCTCCTGGATCGCAATCTAGGAGATTCATAATCAGGTTTAGGTAGTCGTCTTGCCTTGACATCATTCAATTAAAAATTAAAAATGCAAAATTAAAAATGGCAACCACAGATGAATGGGATAAACACAGATGGGGTGTTCGGTAGCAGTGTTACACACCTGGAAGATAAATTAGGATGGGGTATTCGGTTATAGGGCCACAGGTTGAGAAGAGACTGCCAGCGTCGGGATTCTGGTTAATGACCCTAGTTTAGTTTAACATACCCGGTTTGGTAATGGCTTGCCCTGAGCCGAGTCGAAGGGGAGCATCTTGCTCCCGAAGGATCGACAACTCGACGATCGCATTTGACCCTACCCGGTTCGGTAATGACAGCGTCTCGCTCCCGAACTACCAACAACTCGACGATCGCATTTGACCCTACCCAGTTTGGTAATGACAGCATCTCGCTCTCGAACTACCAACAACTCGACGATCGCGTTCCGGGTTTAGAAGAGACTGCAACCGCGAGAATGAGGTGAGTTCTTCTAAACCGTTTAGCCGCCGATCGCCTAGAACCTGGAGGAATTTTACCAGACTTGACTACCTCAAACTCATATACTACAATTATCTAAGGTATTATTACCGATGTCAACGTCTAACTGTGTCGCGGCGAGATCTGTTTCATAATGCGGTTCGCCACGCTCTTGAAGCCGATGGCTGGACAATTACTCGCGATCCCTTTTTCTTGGAAATTGGGGACAAGCGTCTGGCTGCCGATCTCGGAGCAGAACGAGTTTTGGTTGCTTCGCGGGGAGTCGATCGCATCATCGTTGAAATCAAAAGTTTTATCGGTGCATCCGATGTTACCGATCTTGAGAAAGCCCTCGGCCAGTACATTTTATACCAACGCATCATCGAATTTCAAGAAGTCGATCGTCGGCTCTATCTTGCCATTCCTCAATTTGCCTACGAACAAATTTTCACCGTTCCACTCGGACAGATATTAATTCAAACGAATACGCTTAGACTCATTGTTTTCGACCCCGATCGCGAGGTAATTCTCCAATGGATACCCAACTAGACCTCATCAAAATTGTTAAAGATCTGCTGCAAGAACACGCTGACTATCGCAACAGCGCCACTGGCTCCTATCGTTCTCAAATTCTCTGCGACGATCGCCAACAACACTACCTTTTAATCGACTGCGGTTGGTCGGAAAATCGCTATCTCCATACAACCCCCATTCACATCGAAATCATCGACGATTCTGCTACGCAGACGCTACGCGAACGCATCTGGATTCATTGCGACGATACCGATCCTGGCGTTGCTGTCGAACTGCGCGATCGCGGTATTTCCCCACAACAGATCGTTCTCGGTTTTCGTCCGCCTCACTTACGACAATATACAGGTTTTGGTACAACTGAACTCGTTCGGAGTTAACATAAATTCGGTCAATCTCCGAAATGTCAGACTTGTGTCCCCTAAGTCCAGGCCAACCCCCCAACGAAAAAGCGATCGCGCCAGACGCGATCGCATACCATAAAAAAATGAAATTGTCAAGCCTTAACCCAGTGCTTCCGCACCGCCGACCACTTCTAGGATTTCCTGAGTAATGGCCGCTTGTCGGGCTTTGTTGTAGGATAGCGTCAGCGTTCCGATCAACTCGGTAGCGTTTTCGCTGGCATTGTTCATGGCCGTCATTCGGGCTGCCAATTCGCTAGCCGCCGCTTCTTGCAGCGATCGCAACAATTGGTTGTTCAAATACAACGGCAACAGGGCATCGAGAATTTGCGCCGGATCCTGCTCGAAAATCATATCCCGAGGCAGATCGTTTTGAGTGGGTGCGTCCACCTTTTCTCGTTCGACCTGGAAATGTCCGCCGGAACTGGTGAGGCGAAAAATTTCGTCGTCTTTGGGTTCTAACCCCTGGGGATCTAACGGCATTAGGGTTTGTACCACCGGACGCGAACTCACCAACGACACAAACTTGGTGTAGATCAACTCCACGCGATCGACCGTTTCCGAGAGAAACATCGACAGCAGTTGGTCGGCAATTTGGGAGGCTTCCTCTGCCGTCGGGATTTGTTCTAACCCCGTAAACGAAGCATCGATGGGGGCGTTGCGACGCTTGAAGTATTGGTTGGCTTTGCGCCCCACGATCACATATTTATAGTCGAACCCTTCGTTTTGCAACTCTCGGGCGCGGGTTTCGGCCCGGCGAATGATGTTGGTATTGTAACCACCGCACAGGCCGCGATCGCCCGATACCACCAGCAACCCCACCGTTTTCACGTCTCGCTGTTTCAGCAACGGCAGATCCGCATCTTCAAAGCGCAGGCGGCTTTGCAAACCGTAAAGCACTTGCGCCAAGGCATCGGCAAAGGGACGAGTGGCGATGACTTGTTCTTGCGCCCGCCGCACTTTCGCGGCTGCCACCAGGCGCATGGCTTCGGTAATTTTGCGCGTATTTTTGACAGATGAAATGCGATCGCGAATCGCTTTTAAATTAGCCATATCGGTATTGGTATGATGAGGCTGTAGGGGCGAAGCATTTTATTCAATTAAAAATTAGAAATTAAAAATTAAAAATGAGGAAACCCTTTTTAATTTTTAATTTTGCCTTTTTAATTCCTCGTAGAGGTTGGTGAATGCCTCGCCCTCTCAATGGGGCGTTCCCCGGTAGAGCCAGGGAACGAGAGGTCGGAATTTACGCCGAAACCAGGAAGGATTGTTTGAACTCGCTGACTGCTTCTTTGAGCAGGTTCACGGTTTCGTCTTCCAGTTTCTTGGTCGAGCGAATGTTCTCGCCGAACTTGGGTTTGTTGTCGCGCAGGTACTCGCGCAAGCCTTGGGTAAATTCGGTAACTTTATCGACAGGAATATCGTCGAGCAAACCGTTAACCCCAGAGTAGACGATCGCCACTTGATCTTCTAGCGGTAAGGGCGAAGTCTGCGGCTGGCGGAGAATGCGGCGCAAGCGCTGACCCCGTTGCAATTGTTTTTGCGTGGCCGGATCCAAGTCGGAGGCAAACTGGGAGAAGGCTTCGAGTTCGGAGAACTGGGCCAGTTCCAGCTTCATTTTGCCCGCCACTTTCTTAATGGCTTTGGTTTGAGCCGCCGAACCCACCCGCGACACGGAGACCCCGGCGTTGATAGCGGGGCGCTGACCGGAGTTGAACAAGTCCGAAGACAAGAAGATCTGCCCGTCAGTAATCGAAATCACGTTGGTGGGAATGTAGGCCGAAACGTCCCCGGCTTGGGTTTCGATGATCGGGAGTGCGGTCATGCTACCGCCGCCGAGTTCGTCGCTGAGTTTGGCAGCCCGTTCCAACAAGCGCGAGTGCAGGTAGAACACATCGCCGGGATAGGCTTCCCGTCCGGGAGGACGGCGCAGCAACAAGGACATCTGACGGTAGGCTTGCGCCTGTTTGGAGAGATCGTCGTAGATGACCAGGGTTGCTTTGCCTTTGTACATGAAGTATTCGGCCATGCTGGCTCCGGCGTAGGGGGCCAGATATTGCAGGGTGGCCGGGTCGCTGGCGTTGGCGGCGACGACGATGGTGTAATCCATGGCCCCGCGCTCTTCGAGGACACCCACGACTTGAGCGACGGTGGAGGATTTTTGCCCGATCGCCACGTAGACGCAGATTACGTCTTCGCTTTTCTGGTTGACGATCGTATCGATGGCGATCGTCGTTTTTCCGGTTTGGCGATCGCCGATGATGAGCTCGCGCTGGCCCCGACCGATGGGAATCATGGCATCGATAGCCGTAATCCCGGTTTGCAGGGGTTCGCAGACGGATTTACGCTCGATGATGCCCGGTGCGCCGGATTCGATCAGGCGGGTTTCGCTGGTGTTGATGTCGCCTTTTCCGTCGAGGGGACGACCCAGGGAATCGACGACGCGGCCGATGAGGGCCTCGCCAACGGGAACTTCAGCAATGCGGCCGGTGGATTTGACAGAGGATCCTTCCTGAATGTCTCTGCCTTCCCCCATCAGCACGGCCCCGACGTTATCTTCTTCGAGGTTTAAGGCGATGCCGACGGTGCCATCTTCAAATTCGAGCAGTTCTCCGGCCATGGCGTTGTCCAAGCCGTAGATGCGGGCGATACCGTCACCCACTTGCAGTACGGTTCCGACATCGGACACTTGAAAGTCTTTGTCGTACTGCTCGATCTGCTGGCGGATAATGCTACTAATTTCGTCCGGTCTGATACTTACCATTGGTTACTTAGGAATAGGTAATGGGTAGTTGGAAAATAGGGAGATGGGGACTTGGGGACTTGGGGACTTGGGGACTTGGGGGGATGGGAGTTAGGGAATTAGTGTAGAGCGATCGACATTCTCAATCTTGACGACTAAAACGCTAATCCAACACCCCCTAAACCCCTAAACCCCCAACCCCCTAATCCTTCTAAATCCCTAATCCCTCATTTCACAAGGCTCAAGCTCAAGCGGCGCAGTTGACCGCGCAAGCTGGCATCGATGACTTTCGATCCCACTTTGACGATGACACCGCCAATGATGTCGGGGTCGATGCGCGTTTCGATTTCCACTTCGCGAGCGCCAGTGAAGGATTTCACTTTGTCGCGCACGGCTCGCTCTTGGTCGGAACTGAGTTCGACGGTGGTGGTGACTTCGGCCAAGACGGTTTGATTGCGCTCGCGCAGCAAGGCCAGGTATTGAGCGCAGATGCCGTCTAAGAATAGGATACGGCCGCGATCGACCAACAGCATCAAAAAGTTGCGGGTGTACTCGTGTAGGTCGCCCCCAATTTGGCGCAGGAGGGATTTTTTATCCTCGTTGGGCACGATGGGGTTGCCCAAGAAACGAGCCAGTTCCTCGGATTCGGCCAGGGCCGATCGCAGGGCCCGCGCGTCTTCGCCGATGCGATCGGCTAGGCGATGCTCGCCGGCCAGCGACATTAACGCTTTGGCGTAAGGTTCGGTAATTTCGGTGTTAATCGCCATCGGGCCCTAACCTCCAATTTGAGCGATACTGCGATCGACGAGATCTTTTTGCCGATCGTCGTTGAGGCGATCGCGCAGTTGTCCCTCGACGTTTTCGAGTGCCATGGCCGCAACCCGCGATCGCAATTCGGCAATGACGCGATCGCGTTCGGTATTCATCTCTTGCGCGGACGAGGCTTTCATGCGCTCGATTTCTTTGGCGTTTTGGGCCAAGATCTCTTGCTTGGCTGACTCGGCGCGTTTTTGCGCGTCGGCGATAATCCGTTCGGCTTCTTTTTGAGCTTCGGCGAGTTTCTGCTGGGCATCGGCCAGAGACTCGGCGGCGGTTTTCGCCCGACCTTCGGCTTCTTTAATCGCCGTTTGGATGCGATCGCGTCGTTCGTTTAAGATTTTGCCCAAGAAGCCTTTACCGAAATAAACCAGTACGCCGATAATAATGACCAAGTTGACCAGGTTGCTTTCGAGTAAATCGAAATGCAGCCCGAATCCGGCTTCTTCTGTGGCTAACAAAAAATGTCCCATGTAGTTCGCGTCCTTGTAGGTGCGTGCTGCCCGCTTTAGCTAACCAGTTCGCGACCGACTAACTTTTCGAGAATTTGGCGGCTGAGATCGTCTACTTGCCCCTCTAAGGAAGCTAACGCTTCTTGGCGCTCGCGATCGATTTCGGCTTGGGCGCTTTCGCGCTCTTTCACCGCCTCTTGTTGGGCTTCGGCCACTTTTTGGTTGGCGATTTTGGTGGCTTCGGCGCGGGCTTTGGCGATGGTGTCTCGAGCTTTCACTCGAGTTTCACCGAGTTCGCGCTCGTATTTTTCCGCCAGTTCTTCGCTGCGGGTCAGGCGATCGCGGGCTTCTTTTTCGGTGTTGCGAACGTAGTCTTCTCGTTCGTCGATGGCGCGACCTAGGGGTTTGTAGAAAATCGCGTTCAACACCAAGATTAAGATGACGAATTGCAGCGCCATCATCGGCAAGGTGGCATCGAAGTCAAATAAACCGCCTCCGGCTTCGACTTCTTCGGCTACCTCTGCTGCCAGTAAAATTGTGTCAACTAACATCCCAGATCGTTTTTGGATTTTGGATTTTGGATTTTGGATTTACGCCTAATGTGGATTGAAACCTGTAAGTTCCGATATAAGGCGATCGGGAACTGCCGACTCAAACTATCCCTTTGATAGAATTTCGGCTAATTCACATTCAGCGTGATGTTGGATTTTGGATTGGGAGCTTTCCCAATTTTCCATAGATAGAGAGAGAAGGTAGAGACGCAGCGATTCGCGCCTCTACAAATCGCACTGGGTGACTTACGAGAAGGGGTTGGCAAACAGCAACACCAGCGATACCACCAAGCCGTAAATCGTCAGCGCTTCCATAAACGCCAAGCTCAACAGCAAAGTACCGCGAATTTTTCCTTCGGCTTCCGGTTGGCGGGCAATCCCTTCTACGGCTTGTCCGGCGGCGTTACCTTGACCGATACCAGGGCCGATCGCGGCCAAACCCACTGCCAAAGAAGCAGCGATGACGGAAGCAGCAGCAATAATCGGATCCATTTTTTCTCCTTGAAGTTGTGGGGTCTAAAGAACAAAGGTAGGTTATTTGGTAATAGATGGTTGGTCGTTGGTAGTTGTCCCAATTAACCATTACCTATTACCAAAACGTTTACTCTTCGTGGTGTTCGTCTTCCATGGCTTCGCCAATGTAGGCAGCCGCCAAGGTGGCAAAGATCAGGGCTTGGATGGCGCTCGTAAACAGTCCCAATGCCATAACAGGTAAAGGAACGAATAAAGGAACGAGCAACACCAACACGCCGACAACCAGTTCGTCAGCCAGGATATTTCCAAACAGACGGAAGCTCAGCGACAGGGGTTTGGTGAAGTCTTCCAAAATTTTGAGCGGCACCAAAACGGGTGTGGGTTCGGCATACTTGGCGAAGTAACCGAGTCCGAGTTTGCTGAGTCCGGCATAAAAGTATGCCAAAGAGGTCAGCAATGCCAAGGCCACTGTGGTATTGATGTCGTTGGTGGGTGCGGCGAGTTCGCCTTCGGGAATCTGAATCAGATGCCAAGGTAGGAGCGCCCCCGACCAATTTGACACAAAGATGAACAAAAATAAAGTACCGACAAACGGCACCCAAGGGCGATACTCTTTTTCGCCAATTTGGTTTTTGGCCAGATCGCGCACGAACTCTAGGGCGTATTCCATAAAGTTCTGCATTCCGCTTGGCACTCTCTGGAGGTTGCGAGTGGCCAGAAGCGAGGCGATAACTAACAGGGCAATCACAAACCAGGAGGTGAGAAACACCTGTCCGTGCACTTTGAAATTGCCAATTTCCCAATAGAAGTGCTTGCCGACTTCGAGTTCGGCGACAAGCAGCGAGTTTAAGGGGGTTGCAACGTCGAGCATAATGGAAGTTAAACGTCGATCGAGTCTAGAGGAGCGTTGCCGCCCCGCGATCGAGACTGCACGAGCGCACCATCGCTTGTCAAGGGCGAGGCAACAGCGTCGTTCGCAAGGTATAAACCAAGAGCGTCCCTTTGTAGGTCAAAAATCCCAAGAAAATCGGCAAAATTTGCAGGCGATCGAGTTGGGTTGCTAAAATTAACAATCCGGCAACCAGCGCTAGGCGCGAGCTACTCGGTTTGCGCTTTTGCGAGCCCAAGCGTTCGACATCTTTAGCCAGCAGGCGCAAGTACACCAATCCGACTCCGGCTCCCAACAAATAGTTCAAAGCAGTGTTGGTGGGGTAAAAAATCCACACCGACACGAAAATAACGGCCGTCAGGACTAAGGTGACGACGTACAACTCCTGTTGGAGTTGGTAAAATTCTGCCATGGGGTCTTGGGGAGGCGATGCGGCGGAATCAGTCTCCGCGATCGCGTCGGAGTCGGGTTTGGGGTCTCGATGGTCTGATGACAAGTCGAATCGAACCTCCGGGGCATTTTGACGGTCGGCTTCGCAGAACGGTCGCTAGGCGATCGCGTTCCGTGTCGCTCTTGGTACTGGGCTCGGGGTTCCAAGCCAGATGTCATAGTATCACGTTGTGGTGACAAACCTAAAAAAAGTAAATTTTTCTGGATCGTGCGGATCTTGGGGCCAGCTTGGGTTTGGTGTCGAGTGGCCCCAGACGCGATCGCGCCCCGGACAAGTCCATCGGAACGCGATCGCTCCCGGAATCGATCGAGTGATGATATTATCTTCTACAAATGTAGGGGCGATTCGCGAATCGCCCCTACACAGCGCGATCGACACGATAAGGTTATTTTAACCTAGCGCGATCGCTTCTGCTTAAAAGAGCGAAAACCGAGGGCGATCGAACTTAGTAAACCAAACGCGATCGACGGTTCGGGAACTGATTTCACATCATCTTGAGGTATCTC
>CAKZKB010000640.1 GCA_937121005.1 uncultured cyanobacterium
GTGTCTGGATCTACGATTTTTACCGGAGTAAACTGCCAAGGCGATCGCGCCAAAAGACTTCTGCTTCTACTTCATCGACTCGTGCGGTTTCTAGAAAGGAATACAGCCACTCTTTTTGAAGTTGGGGAAACGTGGGGCTGGTTTCGGTTTCTTGATACTCCTTTCCTTGCAATTGATAAATTCTTAAAACGCGACCGTTGTAGCGCCAAAATTCTGGTATTCCCATACTCGCATACAGAGCTAATTTATTGATGTCTGTATGAGTGATATCGACTTCAACTACCAGATCGGGAGGCGGATCGATGGTGAGATCGACTTTGCGATCGGCAACAAGCGGATAATTTTGAATGTAAAATCCTTTGTCGGGTTCTGCCGATCGCTCTAAATTGGGATAGCTTAAGGTGGTAGAACCCATTGTTTTGAGTTTCATTCCCAGTTGAATAACGAGAATGCGGATAAAAAGAGCAATTAATTCGCTGGCGCGCTCGTGTTCTTCTAAGGGCATGGTAATCTCTAGTAGACCGCGATCGTAGGTGAGGCGCGACGATCGCGATTCGCCTAATGCGTCTAAAATTTTTTCGTACTGCGTCCAACTAATATGGCAAAATGTAACTCGCCGTTCGGGGAGTTGCACAGTCGCCAGGGTGTCTGGATCGATGGTAGCAACCATAGGTTTTCTTGCGCCTTGTCGCTCGTTCAATGTTGCGATCTCTTTCTAGTATAGACGATCGCGCCCCAATTTGGCAACTGTCTACTAACTGTCACATCTCTAGTGCCAATGGATCTAGCGTCCCGATCGCTTGCCAAGAAGCGATCGGGGTGATGTTATCCTTTTATCTAGGGGAAAAAGAGTTGAGGAAATGGCGAAAAAACATCATTTCCAGTTCGTCATCGCTAAAAAATGAGGTGTTAATCGTGCTATGGCTTTTTCAAAGTATGGGCGATCGCGTTATGAGCGGCATACTCCGCACTCGATCGACTCGCTTAGCTAATTTTATCCCCAAATCCGAACCACTAACAGGACTAGATGTGGGGTGCGGAAATGGTGAAGTTGCCCGGTCTATCATGGAAGAGCGTCCTAACGTTTCTTTAGAAGGAGTTGAGGTTCTCGTGCGTCCTAAAACGCATATTTTGGTACGCGAATTCGATGGGAAAACCTTGCCATATAAAGATAATAGTTTCGACTTTGTGATGTTGGTAGATGTTCTCCATCATACTGACGATCCCGCTCGACTGATGTCTGAATCCAAGCGTGTCGCCCGCAAATTTCTTTTAATCAAAGACCACTTGTGTAACTCTCCCTGGGATAATGCTCGCTTGTGCTTGATGGACTGGATAAGTAACTGCGGTACGGGTGTAGCATTACCCTATAATTTTCTATCTTCGCAGCAATGGCAAGCATTGTACCAAGAAGTAGACGTACAGCCAAAAGTGACTGTTGAGAAACTGGATTTGTATCCATTACTCTTACGATGGTTTCTCGATCGCGACTTGCAGTTTATCAGTTGGTTAAGCCTCAACAAGCAAGTAGGGGACGATCGCCTGCGGTTTCCTGACAATTGGATTGGACATCATTATCAAAACTTAACGATCGACGAGCCAATGTCATCTATAATGAAACTCAATTGTTTCTAGATCGGAGTGCCGATCGATCTTTGCCCACTGGAAAGAGGACGATCGTTGTGGTTGTTTTGAAGATGCTCGCCTTCGCAATTTTGGGAGTGATTTTAGGGGATTTTCTCTCGACGTTTATCTGGCACGTTCCCGAACACGCCTTTGGTAAATTGCACGTAACTACTCATCACGCCAAAGATCGGGGATTCTCTCATTATGCTGTTCTCAGTCCCAAACTCAATGTCATGCTCGATGGTATTTTGGGAATTATCCCTTACTTCTTTTTCTGGCCGGTTTGGGTTTGGGTTTTCCATTCACCCATGAGTATTTTGTTAGGATATCTATTCGGTCAATTCCACGTCATTTGGCGGCATACAACGGCGTTAGGTTGGCAAACTCCAACGCCGATCGTCCGTTTGTGCAACCTGCTGTTTATCGTCACTCCCGAAGACCATTGGGAACACCACAAAAATGCCCATCAGGCCTTTGGCGACATCTTTACATTCTACGACGTTCCGGCGCGAATGTGGTTAAAATTCTTGCTCGGTATCAAGCGTAAATATCGTCGGTATTCTCGCAATTCAATCGCGATTTAATCCGATCGCGCCAGTTCGATTAACGCATTGACGATCGCCGCCGTTGCTGGGGATCCGCCTTTGCGGCCGTCGATGCGAATTTGTGGTAAACTGGTCGCAGCTAAGGCCTGTTTGGATTCGACAACGGCGACAAACCCCACTGGCGCACCGACAACTAAGGCGGGTTGAAACGATTCGCGATCGCATAAGGCTAACAGTGCTGTCGGTGCGTTTCCGATAGCGAAAATGGCATCGGGGAAGCGATCGCAACAGTGCAAAATTCCCGTTTCGGTGCGGGTTTTACCGGGAAGTGCGGTTTCGACTTCCGAAACGGCGGCGATAACTGGGTTGCCAAAATATTTGCTAGCTAAGGTGACAATTCCCGCTTTTACCATATTGGTGTCGGCGACAATGGGAGTGCCTTTTTTGATGGCAGTAATGGCGCGATCGATGGCGTTTTCGCTGAAGGCGATCGCGTCTTTTAATTCAAAGTCGGCGGTGGCGTGAATGACGCGGCGGACGATGGCGTATTCGGCAGCAGTGAAGTGGCAATCGCCAATTTCGCGATCGATAATTGCAAAGCTGCGATCGATAATAGAGGGCAATGCAACAGTGGAGAATGACAGCAGATCGAATTGTAGCACATTGCCGACGATGGCTACGATCCATTTTCCGAAAATAGAAAATTGTAGGGGCGATTCGCGAATCGCCCCTACATCCCGATTCCAATCTGTTGCATTAATTTTGGAAATTGGCATGACTGGTGTAGAAACCAGGTTGCTTATTTTACCTGAATGCGTACCTTTATTGCAACAAGTATGTTAATTCTGCTTCTCGATAGCGCAGGCGATCGGCAAGCAAGCGGACGATGAACTTGTGCAGCAAGGCGGCGAGTTGGGGATCGTCTCGTTCCATTTTTTCAAACGACGATCGCGACAAGAAATAGAGACAACTGGGGCGATCGACCACAATAGAAGCCGATCGCGGTGCGTTACCATACAGACCCATTTCCCCTAAAATTGTACCGCTACTAAACGTTCGCAAGCGTTCGATATTCTGATTGATTTCTTTGCAAACGCTGACTCTTCCCGCCTCTAAAAAATACAAACCGTCGGAGGGATCGCCTTGCTTGCAAATAAACTCCCCCGCCTCTACCTTTAGAGGATCGAGGTAGCGAGTAAATTGAAAAACGCGATCGCGGGGAAGAAACGATCGCGCCAGTTGTTCGCAAAGGGTTTCGGGATCGCTACTTTCTATCTCTCCCTCCAAGAGGCGATCTTCGCACCATTCGATGGCCAAATCGAAATTAGAAAACGAGACCGATCGCCCGGTTTCTTCACCGCCTTCTCTCTGTTGAAGTAATTTACCAATCTCTGGTTTAACAGCAGCAAAAACCAATGTAAAATCATACTGACCTGCCATTTGCTCGAGCTTGGTAAAACTTAATGCAGCCGAAGAGTCGATACCGTTGGCAGATTGAAAGTCAATCGCTACAAAGTCCAAAGGAAGTTGATGGCGTTCCTGGATTCTTTCTCGCACCCGATTTAGAAGTTTGTTAGCCGTTCCAAAGAAAATAAAATTCTGTAGCTTGAGAATATAAATGCGATTGCCTTTGGCTTGTAGAATTTGTTCTTGTTGTGGCGATCGTACTACGTTACTGCGAGTGGTATCTCCCGAAAGCGCGTACTTGACAACGCTAATTTGTCCGTATTCGATCGCGAACAAAATGGTTGAGAAAATTAAACCGACGATCGCACCTGCTAGTAACCCCAAAGCGTTAATTGCCACCAAGATAATTAAAACAATAGTGTAGTCGAATGGCGGTAGTTTCCTCCGGGCTTGCCAAACCCATTCAAATAATAAGCTCGTTCCTAAAAATACCAACAACTCTCCTAAAGCAAACTTGGGAACGAAAGACAGCCATGATGGTTCGAGAAGCAGCGCCCCACCACAAACTAAAGCGGAAACAATTCCCAAAATGGGGGTATTAACTCCCAAACGAGCGCCCAGGGCAGAATCGGGTAAGATATGATAGCCGACCATACCGCCTCCCATTCCAGACACTAAGTTCGCCAAACCCGCCGATTTTAATTCGCGATCGAGATCGATTTCTTGGTGTGCCACCAGTTCCAAACTACTCGAGGTTAATAAAATCGAAACAGCGCTGACACTGGCGATGGCTAAAATACTCAAACTCTGGGAAAAAATCAACGACCATCGCACTCGCAAAAGCTCGGATATTGCCAGTGGTTGCCACAGTCTCCCATCGGGAAACGCCCCCAAAAGCCACCCCCCAGTATCCAGAGTGGAAATGGAAACCCCAAAGGCGATCGCCACTAAATAAAATAGACCGACTGTCGCGATCGCCCCGGCTGGCACTAAGATAAAACGCCCCCAATATTGCAACCCTAAAAACAGCCCAATTCCTAACAGCGCACCGGGCAACCAATGGACGAACACATCGAACTGAAAAATCTCAACTGTCGTCCGCCAACCGAAGGGAATACCCGCCATTACTTCTACTGCACCGCGCACTAGCAACCAACCCGTACCCGCCGCAAAACCGCCGACGACGGGATAGGGAATAAAGCGCACTAACTCTCCTACTCGCAGCCGTCCTAGAAGTAATAAAAATGTTCCTGAAACGAGGGTTGTTGTGGCGATCGCTGCTAAAATAGTTGGCAGCAGTTCTGAAGAGTCGGGCGGAATTTGCCGAGCGATATCTGTCGCCATCAGCGCAAAAATCGCGCAAGGAAGCGCGTCCGTATCGGCAACCAAACCCGGAAAAGAACTGGTTACGGCAACGAGCGATCGCAACACAAAGGCACTGTACAAAAATAAACCCACCCCCACTGAAACGTAAGGCGAAAGGCGACCGGAAAAAATTAAAGCCGCGAAAGAAACCGACACCATCGCCCCCATAATTCCACTGGTCAAACCGACGGCGATCGTGGCGACAAGCGGTGCGGTTGTCAAGGATTTTTTCAGCCGAACTCGGAGACGCTGAATTCGGTATTTCCATCCATTTCGTTTTTTCATATCAAATCCTGGGGTCATAGGCTGGAAAACCGAAACCGCGAACTGCTGTCACCGACTGCGTTTGCGCCACGCGGATAACCTGCTTTTGAGGTGAGGATTTGATATCATTTTTACCCTGATACGATCGCGATCGCTTTTTATTACCCAAGAAACCCGGTTTCTGAAAGGATAAACTCGAATCCTGTCTAGCGATACAGTAAGAAACCAGGTTTCTACACCAGTTTATACTAGGCTACCTGAATTGTTAACAATAAACAAACCCAACGGCGATCGTCCTAGTCCTACCGCCAGTCTTCCCAGTCGTTATTAAAAATAGAGGTATCGGGAAACGCGATCGGGTTATTTTTATCGACGAGGCGACGCTGCAAGGCTTCGAGTTGGGGTTCTTGGCGGGGCAATTCGTCTACCCATTCGTAGGGAGGGGTGTTATTTTCTAAAGCAAAGTCGATCGCGACTCCTGCGGCTGCCCCCGCCGCCCATTCAAAGGAATGAACCCGATACGCCGCCGCCGCAATATGGCTGGTGGCGATGCTTTTTCCGGCGACAATTAAATTGTCAATGCGTTGGGGAATCATCGCTCGCAAGGGAATTTGAAAGGGGTACGCTTCTCCTGCCCCTTGGCGTTCGCCGGGACGTTCGATGTTTCCGGGGGCTTCGGGTGGGGCGAATTCCATGCAGGGATGAAAGTCGATGGCGTAGTGGGCAACTCCTACGGAGTCGGGAAACAGCACCGATCGCGATCGTTTTTGAATGTCTTCCTCGCTGTCGGTTAGCACCGCGATCGCGTCCAAACCTGCTGTCGTTGCCCGTAGCAATCGTTGTTGTTCTGCGGTTAAGTTTTCGTCGTAAAAATCCTGGCTGTAATCCTGTCGAGAAATGTCAGTTTCGGCGATGGCAAATCCTTCGGGATAGCCCCAACTAGGACGGCCGATAATGCGGCGACCTTCGCGAATGTAGGGATATTTCGACAGTCCGTGAACGGTTCCCATGGGAGACTCTAGCCCTTCCATGTAGCGATAGTTGGGATGGGGTTCTTTGAACTCGTCTCCCACTTTTGGATCGCGATCGCTTTCCACTAGCCAATAGAAAAAGCCTCGGGCCAGTTCTTCTCCAGCTTCTAGGGTTTCCACGCGCAAACCCCCTTGCCAACCGCCGGGTGAGAGTTGTCCTAACTCTTGCAACTGTTGGCGACTGTAGACCAAATTATCGGCTGCGGTTCCGGGGCGATAGTCGTTGCCCCAAGTCCAGTTTTGCATGGAAATATCCCCCGGATCGATGATGTCGTTGCGGGGATTTCCGGGGCGAGTCTGGAACGGATCGACGCGCCAAATACTGCGATAGCTAAACAGTAATGGTAAGCTGGCGAAACGCTGTTCGTCGTAACTGTAATACTCGTCGTAGCGATCGTAAAACTCTGGCTTTTCCTGTTCTTGGGGTTCGGCGGTGGCTTGCATGGCAAAGGTATAGGTAAACCCTTGCGTACAATAGGGATCCGGGTCTTTGCTGGACGCAGACGGCTCTAAAAACGATCGCGGATCGATGCCAACGCTATAGGGAACGTCAGCGAGGGCAATAATTTCTCCGGTTTCTGTCGCTTCTACAACATACCAGTCGATGGGGTCGTTACTGTCATCAGTTTGCGGGACAAATTGGATAATATTTTTGGTAAACTGCGCCGAATCTTCGTAACTGTAAGCGTCTAACAACACTTGCGAAAGGGGTTCGGTATTCAATGGCGGCGCACCGGGGGCGGGTTGGCGCTGGATGGCGATCGCGCTAGTTATTAAAGTTCCCGTCTCGTTCAATTCTAAATCCTTCACCACTGTCGCCGGAAACCACTTTAATTCCCCGTCGCCTTCGTCTTCGGCTTCGGCCAGCATTTCCAGTAAAATTTCGTGACCGTCTTCAGGTAAAAAACAGGACAAACTCACCCAACACTGTCCGGGATTGAGAATTCCATAGTGTTCTTCGATGCGCGATCGAAAGTCTAAATAACCGCGCGGATAGTATAATAACTCTCGTTGCGTGGGACGTTCGTCGAGAGCAGACGTGCCTTGAGATGAAATTTGTCCGCCGATCCAGTCGGTAATTTCGGTCATGCAAACGGTGCGTCCGGCGAGCAAACTTTCGTAAGCTGTCGCCACGCCTGCCAAACCACCGCCGACAATCAAGATCTCGCAAGTTTCCGCGCGATCGATGTCGGGAACAGCGTAAGTTGGCGACGCAACAAAGGTAGCGGCTAGGGTTAGGAGAACGGAAAGGTGCGATCGGTCCATGTTGGGGACAAAAGCACTCGTGCTAGAGGGGCGATCGAGATCTACGATAACATTATCCCTGGATTTTGGGAGTAAAAACATCTGGAACTCCCACATGGAGAGCGTTGTAGAATTTTCCAGCAAACTCTTCCCCCTCCCACGTTAAGAGCCGTCTGTGTAAAATTATGCCTTGACATTCGATTCAATATCTAGTATGATAAGTATACTAAGTTTGTGCGATCTACGTGCGCCCGATATATCGAGGGGAAAAGCGAGAGGGAAGACGGAATTTGGAGCGAAAATCTCGGTCAACCGCTTCGCGGAATTAAAAATTAAAAATTCGTCTTGAGCCTTGAGTCTTGAAAAGTTCAGGGGGAAGAAAATCTACGTTCCTGACTTTTCGCAAGTTTGGGGGGAAGAAAATCTACACCCCCAACTTTTTGTAAAATTTAGATTTTAGATTGACCCTTCGACTACGCTCGGGGTCAATCCGATCGCGTTTTTGGCGGGGCGAGGGGTTTTCTCCATCATCCCACCATGGCGATCGACAATCAAGGGGAGAGCAGCATATCGACAGTCGCACTTCGAGGCAGCAATGACCCTATCTCTTTTCGATCCAAACGCGCATTCCTTCCACGCGCAACGATTTTCCGCGCGTCCCGCAATAGTTGCCATCGCTAGCAACGGGAGTATCGCCCATATTTTGGACGTGAGCGCTGTAACAGACGCGATATTGCGCCGCTTCCGTCCCCGTCAAGCGCAGCGCAAATCCTTCGATGCGGCGGTTTTCGCCTCGCGTCCCCACGAACTGTCCGGCCGAGAGCCAAGGGGTATCGCCGACTCCCGACAGGTGCACCATGTATTCTAGGTTCACCCCCGCAACCGCCGACCCAAAGACGATCGCGAAGCCTTCAATCCCTTTAGACTGGCCCCGCGTCCCGGCAAATTCTCCGGCGGAAAACTCGCGATCGCCCGTTCCTTGAATGTGAACCGTGACTTTCAAAGGAACGACGGAAGTCGTACTCGTCGGCGGGCCGCTCAGTCCCAAACTAGGGGCCCCAAATTGCACGGGAGAGGCAGTTTGCGGCTGGGCTTTGGGTGCGTCCCAAATCAGGATATCGCCCTCTTTGCCCAGGGGGGCCGGAGCGGGGGCGGGGGCAGGAACGCTGGGGGCCTCAGAACCCACTGCCAGCTTGCCACGAATGGCCGCAATGGTGAGAGGGTGGCCCAATTTTTGCGCCAGTTTGCTTTGCAAGTCGGCTAGGCGTTCGTCGTCGATGGCGGCACTGTTTTCGACGATCGCCAGTAGCATGGAGACGGGATGCCGTTGGGAGAGCAAAGCCGCGATATCGTTACGATCGCTC
>CAKZKB010000641.1 GCA_937121005.1 uncultured cyanobacterium
CTAGCCATCGATCGCGCCAGCACGATCGCGGATTAATTCTACCGCAATTTGGCCGCTAAATCCGGGAATCGGCGGCACGAGTTTGGTGAGACGGACGCGCACTTTTTCGACGCGATCGAGTTTTAATAGAGATTTTACCATTTGGGCGGCTAAATGTTCGATGGTGTCGCCTTTGTCAGTTTCGATGTGGTGGCGAACACGATCGACGGCTTGGGTATAATCTAGCGTATCTTCTAGGCGATCGCTCTTGCCAACGGTAGCTAAATCCAGCCACAGGGTGAGATCCGCTTCAAACCACTGACCGATGGCTTTTTCTTCGGGCAAGTACCCCGTATAGCCGTAGTAGCGCAGACCGGAAATTTCGATTTTATCCATATTGCTGTCGGTAATCCAATCGCTTCTAAGATAACATAGAGAATTGGTATTACCTGTTATTATTATTATCGATGCCGTTGCTGCGGAACAGGTTATCCGCACTTTCGGTGAGTTGGTCGAAAAAGAGTAAAAACCCTAAGACATCGCGAAACGGTTGGGTAAAAGTGTTGAGGGTATAGCTAACCTGGGCGATCAGGTTGCGATCGACGACGATCGCGTCGTTGTGTTCGAGTAAAATATTCTCATCCGGGTCGCCGCGTAAGGCTTCGCGACCGTCGAGTTCGTAGGTGATGGCGCGACCGCGTTCGGGATCGAAGCGAATTAAAGCAATGCGCCCCAGGCGGGCTTGCGATAGAGGAATCCCCGTGAGAGCATCAGCTAGGGTGCTGCCACTGGGTAAGCTAACGGGAGATGTCACCCCACCGCCGGCCGCGTAACTGAGAACGCGAATGACGATATCTTGGCGGGCCAGACTCGATCGCGCGGCCAAGCGACGATCGTACTCCCGGCGATCGTCCTCTTCTAAGCGGGGCACCACCACCACGTCGCGGTTTTCTAACGGAAATTCTGGCAGCTTTTCCCCCAAGACCAAAGGAGTGAACAAGTCGAGATAGCAACCTTCGATGTTGCCATTGGCGAGAGTACGGTACACCTCCACCTGACGCAAATCGGCCGTAATTTGGGAACCGCCGGCGGCCACGAGAATATCGGGAATTTGGGGCGGCGGAACCGCGTTAAAGTCGTAGTAACCGGGCCGGGTTACGTCCCCAGTGATGGTGATTTCGATGGGAAAACGCTGGGTCGTGGTCAGGGCCGATCGCGCAATGAGGTCGCGATCGTAGTCGTCGTCAAAGTCGTCGCGGCGGGTGGGGATAAAAACCACATCCCCATCTTGCAGCCGCAGGTCGGCAAAGGCTACCCCCGACTCGAGGGGATCGTAGAGATTGATGGTACGCTCGATCGTCGCCCCGTCGCGCAATGTCCGTCGCAAGCGCACGCGCCGCAGGTCGGCTTCCAGGGTCGTCCCCCCCGTATTGATTAAAGCCGAGGCCACAGTCACGTCCGGCGGGAAGGTAAAAAAGCCAGGACGGGCCACTTCTCCCGTGACGGCAATCTGCACCGGCCGCCGCCCCAGCAGGGTAAAAGAGACCACCGGATCGACCAGGAATTCGTTGAGGCGGGCGGTAATCAGGCGTTGGGCAGTTTCGGGTGTCAGTCCCCACAGATCCACTTCCCCAACGAGGGGCATGATAATCGATCCTTGCGGGCCGATCGCCCCTTGAACGCTGAGTTCGGAAAATGGCGGCTGTACCACCACTTGGATGCCATCGCCGGGGCCGAGAAGGTATTCTGCCCACTCGCGATCGCTGGCTTGCCGGCCGGCCGGCGGTTCGGTAGCGGGGGGTTCGATTTCGGCGATATCTTCTTTTTCGGTACAGTTAGGCAGAATACTCTCTGTTTCGGGAAACGGGATCCCCTGGGGATAGTAAGGGGCAACGGCTGACTCCAACCCCTGCAAGGTTCGCAGCCATCCCGACTCGACGGTACGTTCGGCCTGCTGGGCGGTTTGGGCGCGGGCCGCAGCGTTCCAAGTCAAGGTGGCGATGAGAGCAAGGGCAATGGGGCGATGGGGTTGGTTCATGTCCCGAAGGGCGATCGCGATTCTGAATCTATTGTGCCAGGGGAACTGACGTTAAGCCAATATTTTGCAAACATTTGGCAATGCGATCGCTCGCACCTGGTTCTCCTAAGCGACGACGACCATTTTCGGCGATCGCTTGCAGCCAGTCCGGGTCTTGTAACAATCGTTTGGCCACTTCTGCAACATTGTCCGGCGAGGGGACTAAGATTAAAGAGAGGCCTAAAAGACGGCGTTGGGCCTCAGCAAATGCGTCGGTAAATTGCGGCCCGCCACCAGGAAACGCGATCGCGGGTTTGCCTAAGCCGACAAATTGTTCGGTCGCAGTTCCGGCCATAGCCAGGGCGAGATCGGCGCGATGCAAGCAGTCGCTAAAGGCATTTTGGGTCAGGACAAATGTGGCGTTATTCTGCACGAAATTGACCGCTTGTTCGTCAGCGACGATCGCTTTATCCTGGCGTTCTTGCCAGCCGTAGGTTGATAGTTGAGTTTGCAAACTTTCTAGGGGAATAGTGGGGGCGATCGCCCCTAGAAACAACAAATTGCGATCGGCAAAGGCTTCGCGAAATCGGGCCACTGCCCGCATCATTAACTCCCAATTGCGAACCGCTTCAGTAGGGCGAGAACCGGGCAGCAAAACTACAGCTAGAGATCGTCCCATCTCCATTTCCGAGTCGGTCTTTGGTGGTTTTGCGTCCAAAGCATCCATCATCGGATTGCCCGCATCGAAAGTACGAATACCGAATTTTTGCAAGCGTTCGGCAGTCAAACTATCCCGAGGAAACACGGCTTGGCAGCGCCGCGATCGCATCAATGCCCGTTCCCAGGGTAAATAAACCGATCCCGACCACCGTTCTAAATGTTGCCACCAGTGGCGACGGGGCAACCATCCCGCTTCGTCGCGCAGATAGTAATCCGATTTTGCCGTCCCCACAAACGCATATTCTGCCCCACTCCACCAAGCAAAAAACAAGGGGACAATATCGCCAACAGCCAAAATTTTACCGCCCTCTTTTGCCCACTGTTTCGCCACCCGCAACTGGGCCAGCGTCAACCCCAACAGTCCGCCGCGAACGTCGCGCCAAAGCTGTTTTCCGTCCATATAAATAAAGCCGCCGGAAGGCATTTGTCGCACCGGGCCAACAATGGGAATATTTTCGGCACGATACGCTTGCCCTTCACCAACAATGGGTAAAGCGGCAATTTCTGGCGGGTTGGGCTGTTGTTGCAGTTGGCGGAGAATCGCGATCGCGATCGCGTCTTCGCCATGGCCGTTACTCAGACAGAGTAATTTCATGCAGGTGGGAAATTAGGGCAACTTGTTTTGAATTTTTAATTGGAACTCGAGGACGATCGCGCTTGTTTGACCATATCGATCAGGGTATGATGGGCATCTTCAGAGTCTTTTAAGGTGCGATCGAATGTCACGCGCACGGGAACTGCGCTACCCTCGATTTGCGCTTCTAGGTTCATTCCTTCCGGATCGATCGAGACCATGCGGGCTGCTGTGGCATCTTTACGGTTGCCAAAGGTTTGCGCGTACAGCAATACCGCGTCGGCGTGATCGTCGTTCATGTGCTTGCAAATGCGATCGCTGACTTGAGGAATGGGATCGGCCATGTCGGGTGTCTGATGTAGAGTGTTCGAGCTACGATCGAGTTTAGCAGATCGAGGGGGCGATCGTTCGAGAAAGCGAAAATATCAAATGTCTTCGAGTTGAATCAATAACGTTTCTGTTGTCCAAACCGGACAACCACAACCGAAAAAATCTTTGTCTTCTGTCCAAATTGCGGCTTCAAGTGTTAAAGAAACCGCGATCGTATGCCAGTCGTCTAAATCTCTAGGAATGCGCTTTTTTGCTTCTGCTTCCAGGCTAGAGTAGTCAGAAAGGGGAACGAGGGAAATATAAATATCAATAATCTCAGTTGCTAATTTTAGCAACTGCTCCCCAACTGCCTCAGAGAAGCGATTGGCTTCTTGCATTTTTTTGACTCTTTTTACGAGTTCGTGCCGAGTTTCTTCTACAACCTTTTCTGCTGCAAATAGGTCGATCTCATTACTTTTAAGCAATGCTCTACCTCGATCGCGCAATAGTTCGGCAACCAAAACGTTAGCATCAATTACAATGTCCATTATACCGTATTCTCGATCCTATTTATCTAACGGAAACGGTTTAGCGGGATCGAGAAAATTGATTAACTCATCGCGATCGACCCCTGCTTCTGCTGCGGCGCGATCGAGGGTTCGATCTAACTCTTCCCATGTCTTTTCAGAACTAAAAGGCTCCATCAAAAACCTTTCAATATAGCCTGTCAGTTCTTCAGTCGATCGCGCAGATAAGTCACGATCTTTATGCGCTTCAGCGACGATTGCCTGAAACGCTCGTATATAATATTTAGAAGGAAGCACGTTTGTCAGTCTACCTGCCAACGAAACAGGTGTCTTTCCTGCCATCATATAATTTTCAATCCAATCTAATGCAAATCCAACCTCTTGGCAAAAGGTCTCAACGCGATCGCCAACTGTAGGAGATTTGCTCAGTTTTCCTAATTTGCAGGTTATTAACTCTTTCACGGTTGCCATTAACTTCTCTCGATTTGCGGATAACCACAGAGATGCCTCAACCGATCTGGATAAATGCGATACATCCATAAAATAAACCTCTTCGGCGATCGATCTTAATATAACACAGAACTGCGCGATCGTCGTCAAGTCCGCGTTTGCCTCTTGACATTAAGGGTGTATCGAGAGTAGAATCGCTCCATTCTCGATAAGTCTGTTAAGATCGAGTCAGAGTCTCCCTTCCGAGTGCTAAAGATGGACGATTTCGATCGCACCCTGTTCGACTTTGCCAATATCCAAGCCGAACTCAACTACAAAAACGCCACCACCGCCGTCCGCGAGTTAGTGGCAAACTTGGACTTGACCCCGCGAGAACGTCAAGAGTTAGAAGCCGAAATTGACAGCTTGGAAACCCTACTCGACAAACTCGAAAATGCCGTCGTCCAAATTGCCGCATTTGGCATGGTGGGACGCGGAAAATCGTCCCTACTCAATGCTTTAGTCGGGCAAACCGTCTTTGAAACCGGGCCGCTACATGGTGTCACCACAACCGCACAAACAGCGAACTGGAATGTCGATCGCGACGACGAAGTATTGCAAGTGTCGTTTCCCGGTGCGGGCAATTCTAAAATCGAACTGATGGATACGCCAGGGTTAGACGAAGTGAACGGGGAAACTCGGGCTAAACTGGCGATCGAAATTGCCAAACAAGCCGACTTAATTTTGTTTGTGGTCTCTGGCGACATCACGCAAATAGAATTCGAGGCCCTGTCGCAAGTTCGCGAAGCGGGAAAACCATTACTGTTAGTGTTTAATAAAGTCGATCGCTACCCAGAAGCCGATCGCGCTGCCATCTATGAAAAAATTCGCGACGATCGCGTTCGCGAGTTACTCTCTCCCGAAGAAATTGTCATGGTTGCCGCTTCCCCCCAAGTCGCCCGCGCCACTGTGAAACCCGATGGCACTCGGCAAGTGAAATGGGAACGGGGAACGCCACAAGTGGAGCCGTTGAAGTTAAAAATTCTCGAGATTTTGCACCGGGAAGGCAAGTCTTTAGTCGCACTCAACAGCTTGCTGTATGCTGACGAAGCGAACGATCGCGTGGTACAGAAAAAAATGGCCATTCGCGATCGCGCCGCAGATGCGTTAATTTGGAAGGCGACGATCGCCAAAGCAGTGGCGATCGCTGTCAACCCCGTCACCGTTCTCGACGCGATCGGGGCGGCAGCAGTTGATGTTAGCACCATTTTAGGACTGTCCCATCTCTACGGAATTCCCATGACCCAAACGGGGGCGATCGATCTGCTGCAAAAAATTGTTTTAGGCATGGGGGGTGTAGGCGCAAGCGAACTTTTAGCGACGTTGGGTTTGGGATCGTTAAAAGGATTGTTCGGACTGGCAACCCCCATTTCTGGCGGTACATCTTTGGTGGGATATGTATCGGTGGCGATCGCTCAAGCTAGCGTCGCAGGTGTGGCTTCTTATAACATCGGACAAGCGACAAAAACCTATTTAGCTAACGGTGCGTCCTGGGGCGAAGAGAGTCCGAAAGCCGCGATCGCTCGCATTTTAGCGTCCATTGACGAGGTATCTATTCTCAATCGCATTAAAGCTGAATTGCAACAGAAACTAGCGATGCAGTAGGGGCGATTCGCG
>CAKZKB010000642.1 GCA_937121005.1 uncultured cyanobacterium
AGAGTATCCGTCACCGTGACCGTTCCCATAGTCGTTGCCCCACCCACGTTCGTCACCAGCAAGCTATAGCTACCCGTTCCCCCCTGCACGAAGTTCCCCGTGCGGTTTTTGTCAATGGTTAAATCCGGATCGGTGGCAATGGTAACGGTTTCAACATCCCTGTTATTATCGGGAACCGTATCGCCACCGCCCATGACATCAACAACATTCATTATGGAGGTTGGTGCATCTGTGGCGACGTTCACCGAGATAGTAATCGGGTCGTAACTCATCCCTGCATCCAAGGCCTCGGAACGAGTACACTCAACATTAGATCCTGAAGATGCCGAACAATCCCAACCTGTCCCCGTTGGCGTACTGTTGAGAGTCAAACCTGTGGGTAGCATATCCGTTATCGTTACCGGAGTCCCATCTGTAGGATTCATAGTTGCCGAGTTGGTGACAACAATTTGAAAGGTTCCCATTTCCCCGCGCACGAAGTTCCCCATCACCATCTTGTCAACAATAAGATCGGGGCCTTCTACTGCATCCGTGACGGTATTGGAGCGCGTACCCGTATTATTGCTAGTATTCACTTCACCGCCCCCCGACACCGATGCCGTTTCCACGATTTCCTCGGGAGCCATATCCGTGATGGTAACGGGAATATCGATCTCTGGATAGCTCGATCCAGCCGGTAGGGTATCGTCTCGAGTACAAGTAATCGTGCGATTGTCAGGAGTAACTGTACAACTCCAACCATTTTGACTGGACTGAAACTCTGCCGTATTTAAATCCACACCGTCGGGTAAAGTTGTCGTAAATTCAACCGGATCGGTCGTGTCCGATCCACCTGCATTGGTGACGGTGTAGCTGTAGCTCGCCATTCCTTCCCGAATAAAGCTACCGGGAGAGGAGTTAACTGCAACGGTCAGATCCGGGGGATTAATAATTTCCGTGCGGACTTCGTTGCTAGTGTTGTTGCCTGTATTGCTTTCGCCGGGAGTCGAAACTGTCGCCGTATTCATCACCGATCCCGATGCCATATTGTTTGCCATCACCGTCAGCATCACTTCGCTGCTACCGCCTGTGGGAATGACTGTATTTGTCATACAAGTTACTGCTTGTCCGGCAGCACTACAACTCCAACCGTCGGCAGTCGAACCGCTCACAAAAGTCAATCCATTCGGTAGGTTATCCGTGATGCTAATGGTTCCCGTCGTCGGCCCGGCTTCGGTATCGTTGCTAACGGTTAGGGTATAAATTCCTTCCATCCCCGCAATAAAGTTAGCAGGACTGGCCATTTTTACGATGCTTAAATCAGGGCCGAACGTAATCGTATCGGTGGCACTTTCAGTACAGTTAGCGCTATTGGGATTGGTATCGGGGCAGTTCTCCATAGCGCTCGAGTCGTCGTCTACCGGATCGGTGATGTCGTCGGGGCGAGTCGTTGTGGCGGTATTGGCTAGCATACCGTTGGCAGGAATACTATCAATTGTTCCCGTAACCGTCATTGTCACCTGCGATCCCACTGTCAGATCGATTTCGCCCTCCAGCATATTGCCGGTTTGCATCACATCGCAGCGATTGCCATCGACCATAGCGCTGAGAGTACAAGTAAAATCGGTAACGGTAATGTCTGCCGGAATTTCATCTGTAAATCCAATTCCCGTGACATTGGTGTAAACTTCTCCGGCTGGGGGATCGGGGATTTCCACTTCGATGGTATAGGTGACAGTGGATCCCACTTGTGGCGGCATGGTATCCACAGAAGATTCTTTGCGTACTTGGATGTCGGCTTGACGGATAAAAAAGCCTTCTCCAGCAAGGGCCACGGGTTCTGAAGGAATCACCGCCCAACTATTGATAGCTTGAATGTTGCCGAACCCACCCGACCACTTATGAGCGCCACCGGAACTATCAACTCCCAAGAGGGCTTCGCTGCCTCCAATGGGGGTATCGTCGTAAAAAATGGTGGGGTCGGGAGCGCCATCACCGTTTTGTCGTTGAACGATAATGCCCCTGGTGTTATTTTCGACATCTAAAAAAGGAAAGTGAACGAGTCCGGTGTTGAGGGTGGTTAATTCTGCTTGATAGGCAACGTCGCTAGCCGGAACCGGATCCCCGTTGCCATCGAGTCCGTCCCATTCGACCGTTGTGGTACCATCGACGATCGGCCCGGTGAGAAGGCGATCGTTCCCATTTCCTAAAACGCCATCCTGATTGAGATCGAGGACGATACGGTACTGCCCCGGCCCCATGGCATCGAAAGAAAACGTCCCCCCTTGGGGTTCGACGGTTCCGGCTGCCCCCATCGTTCCTTCAGAGCCCACAAATTCAAAATTGGTGGGCGGTACGGGAGGATCGGGCATCATATCGAAACCCATCGTTCCCCCTAAAAAAGATGCTGTAGCTGGAAGATCGAGATTGGGATTGTTGAAGAAAATTTTGTGAGTGACACCGCCATCAACCACGTTGCTGTTATTAGCCGGGTTGTTAAACATGGCCGAGGATTCGGGAGCAGATTGAAATGTTGAAGTTCCCGACCCATCGATTAGTCCTTCTGCGTCCGCCCAGAAAATAAATCCCTGGGGTTGAATGCCGTTGAGATTGATTGTGTATAAATACCCATCTTGAGTCAGAATGAATGCTGAAGAGTTGAGCGAGCTCGCTGGCGATCCCGGCCCTGCACCGACGTTGGTCGCTAGGTAGTTGGCAAAGACGCGCCCCGGTATCGGCACTCCACCGTTGGTAACTGTGACATCCCATGCAGTCACGTCTAGATCTCTGTTATTCTGTGGTGTCCAGGCATTGGCAGCGACGGGAGTCGGTTCGCTAAGACTGGGTTGTGGCTCAGTTCCTCCCATAACATTTGCCATTGTTGCCTGGTGATTGGGACTGCGAAATATCACTTCCCATACCCCGGTTTCTGTAACACTGACTGTACAAGGGTTATACCCGGCTCCAGGGCCGGCCAATTCTTCGCTAAAGTTAGCAATGTAACCGTCGGATCCGGATGCTGGTGTTGTGTCTCTGGGGCAGGTTGCACTGGTTCCGCTAGGTGTACGATATATAATATCGCCATCGTTGACACCATTAGCACTGGAAGCAAGATTCAGGGTTTCACCACTTTCTGCGTAAACGCGAATGACGTTAACCCGTTCGGGGGTACTCCCCGCCAAACCAAAACTGGCAAATTGTGAGTTTTGCCGATATTCGAGAAAGACACGGTTCCCACCACTGGAGTTGAGGTTGATACTGCCTTCAGCGAGGGCATTTGGAGCTATCCCGATCGCGCTCAGGGTAATAGCTAGGGTTCCAAGTTGTAGAGCCGATTGTCGTTTCATTTCTGGAATACTCAAAAAATGGCTGGCGGAATGTTTGAAGGCAGTTAATAGTTCCGAATAGTGATGTTGATGGCAGGTTCGGATGTGCCGTAGTCGGGATGGGTGGCGGTGGCACTGACGCGATCGCCGATGTTCGCATCTTCTAAAACGACGGCAAATTCTCCAGTTTCATCCACATCAAAGGTGGCGATCGCCTCATTCAACGGCCCCCGTTCTCCCGGTTCGAGAACGCGATAAATTTCGAGGGTGGAACCGGGTTCGGCGGTGCCGACTAAGGTGACGTTACCATCACTGCGGGTAAAGAATTCTCGACTGGCAAATTGCGGGGCATCGATGCCGAAGTTTCCGGTTTGGCGGCGGCGTTGGTAGGCTTCGATTTTGGGATTTGGCCCGTCTCCGGTATAGAAGGCTTGGAAATAGGTATTTTGTTGGGTAATCAGGTCGATGCTTAACCCTTGATTGTCGAGAAAGCGGTTGCGTAAAATCCGGTTGCGATCGCTGCGAGGAAAGGCAGAAACGACAACACCGGGGCCGCTTTGTCCGCGAATTTCGTTGTCCGCGATCTCGTTTCCATCGCTCATTAAATAGATAGCGGCGGTGTCGTTTTCTAAGCCATTGTCGATAATGGTATTGTCGCGAATCAAAATCGATCCTTCGGGTTTGAACAAGTAGATAGCACTACCACCGTTACGCTCGATCGCGTTTCCAGTAATCTCGCTTCCCTCAATATTTCCTTGCAGGTGAATGGCATCGGGCATCCCGGCAAAACCGTTGTTCCAAATAATGTTATCGGCAATAATGCTCCGTTCGGCAACGCTACCCGTAATGATACCACTCGCATCGTGATTCATTATCAGGTTTTGTCGAATTTCTGTGTCTCGGCCGTTGAAGATATAAACGCCAAAAGCCGATCGCAATCCCACGCCCGGATTTTCAACAGTGGGAATGGGTAAGGGAGTCTCGCCATCAAGTTGGAGAAAGTCAACTACCGGGCCGATCCAGTTATTTTCAATGACGGTTCCGGTGGGAATTTCCACCCCAGCCAGGTCAATATCTCGACCCAAGCGACCGCTATTAAAAGAACCGCGCAATGGCAAAGCAGAATCGCGTTCCGTACCGATAAAAATGCCCGCCGGAGGCGTAGTTAGGGTGTCTTCTCGGTTGCCAGTAAAGCCGTAAATTGCCAGACCGCGAATGGTGATGTTGTCGGCAATGACCGTTAAACCGCGATGAATTTCGGCGCTAGGAGAAGGGACGATCGCGACTCCAGGAAGAGGGACAAAAACATTATTACTTGTAGCTTGAAACCCCATATCTCCGGGGTCTTCTAGCATTGCGTCGATGGTCAATCCCCGTGTAGCCAGTGGCGGCAAGGGGGCAACCAACTGGATAATTGGGAGAAGGTGTTCCTCGTGTGCAATATCGAATTCAATGATAGATCCCGCTAAATCTGTATTGCTTTGCACGAGTTCGCGTTCGTCGTTGCTGAGTTCGCTAACAAATAGCATTCCGTTGGTGAGGGCGATCGCTTCTCGTAAGGTCAGGCGATCGTCGGCTTCGATTTCGCCGTCGTGGGTGCTGTTGACGGTGATTTCTAATGCTGGAGTTTGCGCGATCGCCGGGAACGCGATCGTTGTCAGCATGGCGGTTAGGAAACCGCAGACATACTCGTTCCTTGGGTACTGTCGAGAAATGGTATTGCGATCGGGCGAATGCCATTCGCCCCTACATTTCCTTTGGGTCTTATTTTGAGGCTCTACCTCATGGTATTCTGGAGGCGGAGCCTCCACCGTCCGTTGCGTCCCAGAGGAACGCAACGAGGGAGAGACTAAACTTGGAACTGAAGAGAATTTCATCGCGATCGCGTCTTGCAAATAAAGAACAGTAAATAAAGAACAACCAAACAGTCAATCGAGGGATTTTAAGGTTGCGGATCCGGTGGTGGTTGTGCGTCGGTTAAGGTAAAGTTGAGAGGTGAAAACGCGATCGCGCCTTGCGAGAGATCGAACCAGTCGCTTGCTAGCAGTTCCCCTTCTGCGAACAGGGGAGAAACCACAAAATCGAAGTTGTTCCCCTCGTTCCTCTGGCTCTGCCAGGGAACGCTATTTTGAGGCTCTGCCTCATGGTATTCTGGAGCCGGAGCCTCTACCGTCTGTTGCGGGTTAGAAGGGGTTTCTTCTGTCACCACCTCCGCATTGTCTTCGGTTTCTTCAGCTTCCCGACGGGGACGGACGGGAGACTGAACGCCAAAGTCGCCTAAGAGATTATTTAACTGTAGCGTTACCCCCAAATAGGGGCCACCTTCGGAACGAGAACCGCTAAAATCGTAGTCGTCAGTACGACCAAAACTGTAACCCGCCGCGACGCGCAATTCGGGAGTGACATAATACCCAACTTCTGCTAGCAATCCTAACTCATCGAACTCGGTTTGGGTTTGATGAATCCAACGCACTTCCCCAGTTAAATCCCACTGATACCCCAAGCGATAGCTGGTGCGAAATTGCCCTAAAGATGTTGTATTGCTGAACTCAAAATCATCAGCAATTTGGGCATCGTTGGTGCGGAATAAGTATTTTCCGTAGAATTCCCACTGCCAACTGGGAGAAAATACGGCTTCTAAACCGAAAGCGTGTTCGGTGGAATCCGTGTTACTACCGAAGAGCAAACTTTCGGGGGTGTGGGCAGGATTTTGGCGAAATTCGTAGCGGAACAAAGCGTTAAAGCGATCGCTGTTGGGGTTGCGATAGGCGAGTCCGGTACGCAAGGTAATCCGGTTGCCAATATCTTCTAAAAGTTGGTTGGCAGCATTATTTTGTTGGAAGTTCACCAACCCCGTTAAAGATGGGGTAATTTTACCAAATAAAGAAGCCGTAATTGCAGTATTATCGCCTCGGTTAGACGATC
>CAKZKB010000643.1 GCA_937121005.1 uncultured cyanobacterium
ATACCTCTATTGAATCAAGCCCGATCGCAGGGCCCGGACGGCAGCCTGAGTGCGATCGCTGGCGCACAGCTTGTTGAGAATGTTGCGAACGTGGGTTTTGACCGTGCCCAGGGTAATGCAGAGTTTTTCGGCAATTTCGGCGTTGCTGCACCCGTTGACAATTAGCCCGAGCACCTCCAGTTCGCGACTCGTGAGCGGATCGGCATCGAGCAACTGCTGGTATTCCGAGTCTACCCCCTCAATCGTGGTCGTGGCTCCGTGCCCGACCTGGGGCTCGTCGATTTGATGTTGGGCCTGCTTGAGAACGATGCGGGCGATCGCCGGATCGATCCAAGCGTTGCCCCCGTGACTCGCTTCTACTGCTTCGGTCAACTTGTCCATGCTGATATCTTTCATGCAGTAGGAGTCGGCCCCGGCTGCAAAAGCCGCCAAGACGGCCTCTTCATTATCGTGCATGGTTAGAATTAGCACTTTGGTCTCGTTGCGGGGACGTTGTTCTTGAAACTCGCGGAACGATCGCGTCAACTCGATCCCATCGATATCGGGCAAACCAATATCAACAATGGCCACATCCGGCTCGATATCTTGGAGCAATTGCAGCCCCTTGGTGCCGCCTGCGGCTTCGCCAACGACGCTGATGCGATCGTCTTGCTGCAACGCCGTCCGCAACCCCACGCGGGTGAGGTCGTGATCTTCAACTAGAACAACGCGAATCTGACTCATAGGAAATCCAAAGGGTACGAAAGTCATCCTAGAGATAGAGGCTATCTCGTCGATGGTTTGGGTAAAATCATTGCGAAACCTAAAAAAATCCGTTCCCTAGCGATCGCAACTCGGTGCGGAACGGTTGAGTCCAGCCTTTATTGTATCGCCTTCGGTCGAATTTGGGTTGGGGGAAAGTTAAAATTTAGAATCGGCTCGCTCGCAGTGCCACTCACAAACGGCCGTCCGTTTCGGCGATTTTGGGGTGCATCGAGATTTCTGTCGGTGTTGTGTTTTGCATGGCATATCGATATCTGTCCCCACAGGTCAAATCGATGGCGTTGGCGACCTGACTTGCCGATCGCGGTCTGTATTGGCAACGAACCTCGTTGGTTGTTCCCATATCATTTTCAGCAGTCTATCCCCATGACCTTCACGACCCTCAAGCCGCACCATCCCCACAACGTCGATCGCATTTTGGCTGTGGACGATTCTCCCGATAACCTGTTTTTGATCCAAACCATTTTATCTGAGGAAAATTACGAAATCGAACTGGCTGAAGACGGCCGCACGGCCTTGGAGCGCATCGATCGCGATCCGCCAGATTTGGTGCTGCTGGACGTAATGATGCCGGGAATGGACGGGTTTGAGGTGACGCAGCGCATTCGCAACAATCCCAAACTGCCTTTTATTCCCATTGTCTTGATTACGGCTCACGATCGCCCCAGCGTCGTCAAGGGGCTCGATTCGGGGGCCGATGATTTTATCCGCAAACCCGTCGATGTGGACGAGTTGCTGGCCCGCGTGCGATCGCTGTTAAGTCTCAAACACAGCGTTGATGCTATGGAGGAACTCTCGCGCCAGCGTCAAGATTTTGTCTCCCGCCTCACCCACGATCTGCGAACGCCTCTAGTGGCGGCCGATCGAATGCTGGCCCTGTTCGAGCAAGGGGCCTTCGGACAACTGGCCTCCGAAGGACTCGAAGCGGTGGACACCATGCGCCGCAGCAACCGGAATTTGCTGCAAATGGTGAATACCATGCTGGAGGTGTATCGCCACGAAGCGGGATACAAGGAAATGACGTTTTCCCCCTTCGATTTGTGCGAAGCGATCGCGGAAGTCACCCAGGAATTGTTCCCTTTAGCTGCATCTAAGCATCTCGAGCTCGAGTTTCATCCCGACTCGTCGGTGAAAGATGGCTGTAAAATGGTGGGCGATCGCTTGGAAATTCATCGCGTTCTCTCCAATGCGGTGGGCAATGCGATTAAATTTACAGAACAGGGTCGCGTGGAGGTCAAGTTACGCATTGAGGAAGGAGATGCGTCTCGCGCGATCGTTGAAGTGTGCGATACGGGGATCGGTGTTGCTGAAGAGTTGTGCGATCGCATTTTCGATCGCTTTCGCACGGGGAACTATCGCGAGTCGGGAAGCGGTTTGGGGTTGTATCTCTCTCGTACCATTATCGAGGCCCACCAAGGCAGCATCTCCATGAAGTCTCGGGTCGGCGAGGGATCTCACCTGACGATCGTCTTGCCCTTAATGACCTAAAATAGAATAGCGTACTTGCGATCGCGCCACCAAGGAGGCCCGCCGTTTATACCCGTCCTCTGGCTCGCCTCATCGAGCAACTGCAACGACTTCCCGGTGTTGGCCCCAAAACGGCCCAACGCCTCGCTTTGCATATCCTCCAACAATCGGAACAGGATGTCTACGCTCTCGCTAGCGCCCTCACCGATGCGAAAAAACAAGTGGGGTTGTGTCGCGAGTGCTATCATCTTTCGGCCGAACCGATTTGCGACATTTGCCGCAATCCCCAACGCGACAGTACCACTGTTTGCGTGGTGGAAGATTCCCGCGACGTGATTGCACTGGAGAAAACGCGGGAATATCGGGGGAAATATCACGTTCTCGGTGGCGTAATTTCGCCTATGGATGGCATCGGGCCAGAACAGTTAAATATTCAACCCTTGATCCGGCGCGTGAGTCAAGGAGGGGTGAAAGAAGTTATTCTCGCGATCGGCCCCAGCGTAGAAGGGGAAACCACCACCATGTACGTGGGACAATTGCTCAAACCCTTTACAAAAGTGACCCGAATTGCTTTCGGTTTGCCCATCGGCGGCGAGTTAGAATACGCCGATGAGATTACTTTGGCCAAGGCGTTGGAAGGGCGGCGCGAGTTAGATTAAGAAAGGCTGCATTCCGCGTACACTCAGCTTTCTAGCCTGGTTTGCCATTTTCCCAGGGCACGCCCCTTGACACGGAAAAATACTTGGTCTATTCTAATATAGGGGCTAGCGTTTTAGAAAAAATAGAAAGAAAGACATAAGTTGGGCTTATTTAGACCATCAGAAATTCTGAGGTAAATGGGGTTTCAGTTCCGCAAAGAATCTGAGAGAATGGCAACTATTGCGAAGAAATATAGATAAATACCTCTCAGGGGAACTAGCCCATGTCTAACTTTATTGCCCTCACCCTTTTGAACGCTGCCATCTGCTTGGTGCTACCGCGAGTCCTGACCTATAACTGGTCGCAGTGGCGCGATCGCGTCCAAAAAGATCGAACCTCGATCGCATCGCGCCGAGAAAATGTCAAAATAGGAACTGTCGAATCTGTCCGAGGCTAAACTTTGACGAACGTTACGCCGAGCGCCCCCGCTACCCCTACCGTTACCGAGCTCGAACCCAGCTACGCGATCCCGGCCGTTTTGGTTATCGCTGCCATTCCCTTGCTGCTGGTGCAGCCCTGGCTCAGCGCTGTCGTGGGGCTGTTCGGGTTGTTTTTGGCATTCCAGACGGCTACGATCCGGTTGCAATTTACCGATACCGCTTTAGACGTGACCCGCAGCGATCGCCTA
Organism: uncultured cyanobacterium; assembly: GCA_937121005.1. Lineage (GTDB taxonomy): Bacteria > Cyanobacteriota > Cyanobacteriia > Cyanobacteriales > Geitlerinemataceae > CAKZKB01. The sequence continues at coordinate 3,557 of CAKZKB010000643.1, forward strand.
ATTCGCCGCTTCCCCTACCGGGAGTGGCAAAATTGGCGCGTCTTCTGGCCGGGCGTACCCATTTTGTTTTATTTTAAAGAAGTCAAAAGCATTCACTTTCTCCCGATTTTATTCGATGCGACGGCCCTGCGTGCCTGTTTGGAACGACACTGCCCGCGATCGTAGCTCGGCCGAGTTGCAATAGCGGCCGGCATTAAGGGAAGTTGGTAAGCATTCCGGTAACATTGAAAATGGTTGTAAGGATCCCCCTTCCGTTCCCTCGTTCCCTGGCTCTGCCAGGGAATGCTATTCTAGAGGCTCTGCCTCATGTATTCTGGAGGCGGAGCCTCCACAGTTCGTAGCGCCCCGGAGGGACGCTACGAGGGGAAACTAAGAGATGCAAGCAAGTCCCCCCTTATTAAGGTTAGGGGGATCTCCCGAATCCTTACGAAATTTGTATTAGAGAGCGCGATGACTTTAGACGAAACACCAAAACCCCCAGAAAACGCCACCGTTGAAGGCGAGATCGATACGACTCACAGCGAAGATAGCCCAGAGGAGACAACCCCAACCGACAGCGAGGTTGCCAACAGCGAAGACAGCCAACCCGATAGCGACGATCGTCCGCTTGTCACTTTCTCTGCGAAACTCGAAGATAGTAATGAAGGTGGCGACTCCGAAGCAGAGAGCGAAGCAGAAGATACCGAGGCCGAGGTCAGTCAAGACGCGATCGCCGCCAGCGAAGATCCCCCCGCCGAGGTTATCGACTGGGAACGACGGGTTGCGGACTTAAAAACCGAATGCGATCGCCTGCAAGCTGACAAAGAACGACTGCTGCAAGAGCAAACCGCCGCCCTCGAAACCCTGACCCGAGCAGCCCTGAGCGGTTTAGAAGAACGCAAACAGCACCTCGAAGCGACGATCGAACGCTTGGAACGCCGCCAAGAACGGATCCGCGAAGAAATGCGGACTACCTTCGCCGGAACCTCCCAAGAACTAGCCGTGCGCGTGCAAGGGTTCAAACAGTTTCTCGTCGGTAGCTTGCAAGATCTCGCCAGTACCGCCGAACAACTCGAACTCGCGCCCCCCGAACCGGAACTGGCCGCCCCGCCCCCGGAAACCCGCCCCCCA
>CAKZKB010000644.1 GCA_937121005.1 uncultured cyanobacterium
GTTAATGCCCGTTTCCGAGTCAGTTGTGGTGTAACGTTTCACCTCTTCGGGAACCACCAAACCCGCCGCCATAACTGCTTCGGTGACATCGAGTAAACCCGCCCCGGTTTCGGGATCCCAGCCTTCTACGCCCAGATCCACTGCCGAATTAACCAACAATTCTTTCACTTGCTGGTAACTTAACTCGGGGTTGGCAGCCCACACCAAAGAAGCCGCCCCGGTGACGTAAGCGGTAGCGCGAGAGGTTCCGACAAACGCACTGGGATCGTCGTCAAATTTCCCTCCAGGGGCGACTAAAGTTAACCCTGCGCCGCGACTGGAATAGTCGGCAACTTGCGATCGCGGATCGACAGCACCGACGGTAATAATGTTATCAAAGTCAGCAGTGGATTCGCCCAATGCAGACATTTTATCGCCCGTATTTCCCGATGCTACCACCAGCAGAATATTATTTTCTTGGGCGTAGGTGAGGGCTTCGCGTTCAAATTCAGTCAGTTCGTAGCGGGTAGTAACGCCAACATCATCCAGTTGCGTCAAGTCGAAACTGAGGTTGACAATAGCTTGAGTTTCGCCTTCCGACTTGAGGCGATCGACGGTTTCAATTAACTGCTGCGCCCAGTTACTCGCGGTTTCGCCGCCGGGGTTAATGGCGACAAAATCGGCATCGAGATTGGGGTTGACTAAAGCGATGGTATTCTCGACAGCTTCGCTATGTTCGCCGACAAAATCCAATACCGTCACGGAGGGTAATTCGCTACCCGCCGTTACCAAACTGGCAGCCGTTTCCGCATTCAGCAGTTGCAAATCCCACGCACCGGGAATGTCGCTATTGAAGGCTTCGGTAATGGGAACGGAGAAGCCAAATTCTTTAGCAAATTCCGGATCGGCGATCGCGTTTTCAATCAGTTCGCTGGCGGTTTCGTCAAATCCCAAGTCTTGGAGATCTTTGCCCTGGAGAATGGCATCGACAACTTCAGGATTGTTCCCCAAGGTTGTCACAGCATCGTCAAACAGGCGATCGAGTTGTGTATCGAGTTCGACAATTTCATCGGGAGACAGTTCTTCCCAGTTACGATCGATGTCGATAAAGTCAGCAATGGCGTTAATGCTTTCTTGGGTTTCGGCGATCGCTTCTGTGGTGACGGGGTTGATTGCTATGGCGATCGTCTGAATGGCTTCGTTTCCGGCTTCGTCAAATGCCCGGACGATCGCGGTGACTTCCTCTGTCACTTTGCTCGTATCAAAGGTCAGATTTGTATTGTCAATCTCTGGTGTAGGAATGGAGTCGGGAACGTCTAGGACTTCGTAATCGATCGCATTGTTTTCAATTTGTTTTGTAAATTCACCAAACACTTCGCCGAGGTCGAAATTCACCCCAGGCGAGCCGGGCGACACTTCCACCGTCAACACGGGTTGCGCTACGGAAATTGGCTCCGCAGGCGGTTCTTCCGTCGTATCAGAATCGTTGTTATCTTCGCTCGATTCTGTTTCAGTATCGGTCGTCTCGTTTTCGGTTTCCGTCTCTTCAGACTGAGAATCTTCTGCTTCGTCTCCACTTTCTTCTGTGGTGTCCGAACCAGTATCGCTGTTTTCTTCGGAAGTATTGTCGCTAATATTGTCATCGATCGCGTCTTCTTCCCCTAAAATTTGGCGAACGAGGTCTTGGAATTTATCTTGCCGTCGCCAATCTTTATTTGCGTCAATGACTTCATCTAAAGAAATGGCTTCGCCTTTGGCTCCTGTGACGCGGAAAATTAGATCGTTATAATCGCGATCGGTTCCTAAATCGATGCGTTGGTCTTCCCAAACAAAGGTACTACCATCGCCTTTAACATCGGCAATTTGACCTAAGTGCAAGCCATCGTCGGGGTTGGCTGTGGCTAGAGAAAACAGGGGACGACCCGCATTGCCAATTTCGGGATTGTCTAAGACTTTTTGCACGGTTCCGTTGGGAACCAGCATGAACGCAAAGCGATCGCCCGATCGCAGCGTCACTGTCTTAATCCCTTTATATTCCCCCGAGTTCCAGTTGTTGTTTTCTAAGGAGTCTAAAATCTTTGCCCCTTCTGTACCATCGGAAATCACCACTTGCCCCAGTTCGGAATTGCTGGCGGCACGGCGGGCAGCTTCTCGAATAAATTCAATGCTGTTACCATCGCCAAACTGCTCCATTCCTTCCAAGCTGAAGAGGGCAACTTCACCTTGATACGCACCGCCGTCGTAGACAAACTCTACGCCAATTTGACCGCTTTCGTCGGCGGTGAACGTGCCGGAGGTGAATTCTATGGTTTTGGCGATCGCTTCTTGGGAGAGATCGTCTTCAGTGTCGGAATCGATGGCGTTTTCTTCTGTTTCGATCGTTTCTTCAGTTTCCGGATCGCTTTCGCTGGAACTGTCGGCGATCGCGGTTTCGGTTTCTTCTGTCTCGTTAGAAGAGGTATCGGCTTCACCTGTGGGGCGATCGCTACTTTCTTCTACTATGTCCTTAGTAGCATTGTCACCTTCATCAGTAACGGTTTCGTCTACAGGGCGATCGCTATTCTCCTCTACCGTCTCGTCAGCAGAATCGCCACCTTCCTCGACAACAGTTTCCTCTACCGTGTCGTCGTTTTCCTCTTGTTCGATGTCTTCAGAGGAGTCATCGGTACTTTCTGCTACGGGTTCGTCTGTATTGCTGTCTTCGGTTGCATCCTTTTCCTCGAGGACGATCGCTGTCTCTTCGGGTTCTGGATCCGAGGCGATCGTCTCCTCCCCTTCAGACTCGACTTCTACATTACCTTCAGTATCAGTGTCCAGTTCTACACTTTCCTCACCGGGATCCACAAAGGAGATTTCCTCTCCTTCCTCGATCGCTTCCCCGTCAACGAGGTTCTCGGTGACATCAACCGCGAGATCCGCTTCTCCCCCACCGTCAAACTCCATCTCCGCCGCCAGTTTGACGGCTTCTCCATCATCTCCATCGTCGGGAAGTTCGACGAGGGCGGGATCGGGCGTATCTTCTTCCCCATCAACAAGGGCGATGGGTGTGAGGATCGGTTCGAGGATGAACGTTTTCACCCACTGACTGTCTTGCTTGCGGGAACCGGAGGCGAACCAACTGAGGAAAAAACGCAGGTTCATGAGGGTAGACGCTAAGTAGAGGTTGGAGCCAGGGCGAGAATCTTCTCGACCCTTCTATTTTCTCTATCTGGAGATGGAGGTAATTTTTACGGCCGATCGCTGATTTTGTAATGTTTCTTTACATTTAGAGCAAGAGAAGGACGACTTGGAGAGGGGCGAAATGCCTGTCCTGTCAGGAGTTCGGTGTTTTGCCACCTCGTGCAATCCAAATCATTTTTCTGTGGCTCGCCAAAAAGGGCTGGCTTCTGACCCGGTTATAGCGTCTCCCAATAAGGTGCGGTACGGCAAAACCCTTGCTATGACTGGGATTCGCACCAGGCGATCGTACCTCATGTTTTTGAGGGTTGCTATAAATACTTTGCGGCTCCAGAAAACAACGACATCTTTTCTTAAAGAAGATTCATCACCGATTCATCAGTTTCAACCGGCCACAAACTTATCTGTACTGATTGGAGGGGGATAATCAGTGACCAGTGTCCAGTTCAAGGATCTGGGGGATTAGGGGATTAGGGGATTAGGGGGATGGGGAGAAATTGATATTCATCCTTCATCCTTCATCCTTCTGACTTCCTCCTTCATCTTCCAATCGGGTTTGACTGTTTGGCGAGCCCGAGCCACGGCTAGGGCGTTATCTTGGACATCTTTGGTAATCACAGATCCCGCACCAACGGTGACATTTTCGCCGAGGGTAACGGGAGCCACTAAAACACTGTTGGATCCAGTTTTAGTGCCGTTGCCAATGTGGGTTTGATGTTTGCGAACGCCATCGTAATTGGCAGTAATGGTTCCGGCTCCAACATTAACGCGATCGCCTAACGTTGCATCGCCTAAATAGGATAAATGAGCCACATTGGAGCGATCGCCAACGGTGGTTTTCTTGATTTCCACGAAGTTACCCACTCGACAATGTTCGCCGATTTGGGCTTCGCCGCGCAAGTGGGCGTAAGGGCCGATCCGCGTGCTATTTTTAACGATACTGTCGGCGACTACTGAATACAAAACCGTAACGTTTTCGCCAATATCGCTATTTTCAACCAGAGAACCAGGGCCGATCCGCGCCCCCGATCGCACCACTGTATTGCCCCGTAAATGGGTTTGCGGTTCGAGGATCGTATCGGGTTCGAGTTGTACCGTATCGTCGATAGTGCAACTGTCGGGATCGGTAAAGGTGACTCCGGCTGACATCCACCGATCTTTGATCCGATCTTGAAGAATCTGATAGGCGATCGCCAATTGCTTGCGATCGTTTACGCCGAACATTTCGTGGTAGTCGTCCACATCCACTGCCATGGCCGGACGCATATAATTGACCGCATCGGTGAGATAATATTCTTGTTGGTCGTTGTTGGATTTCAGCTTCGGCAAAATTTTGGCTAGTTCCGACCAACGAAAGCAATACACGCCCGCATTGATGCGGTTATTTTGCTTTTGGGCTGTGGTACAATCGCGATGCTCGACAATTTGCTTGATACAATTGCGACCGTCGCAAAAAACTCGCCCGTACCCTCCCGGATCGGGCAGTTGGGCGGTCAACAGCGTCACCGCATTTTGTTTTTGCTTGTGGGTTTCGAGGAGACGTTCGAGGGTTTGGGGTCGCAGCAGGGGAACGTCACCGTTGAGTACCAACAGATCCCCAGAAAACCCCTCTAAATGAGGAAGAAGCTGCTGGACGGCGTGCCCGGTTCCCAACTGTTCGGCCTGTTCGACGAACTCGAGATCGGAGTATCCGTCTAATGCTGCTTTGACGCGATCGCCGCCGTAGCCGACAATGGCATAACAGCGATCGATCTGAATGTGTGACAGACTCGATATTGCCCATTCAATGAGCGATCGACCGCCAAGAGAATGCAACACCTTGGGCAAGCTAGATTTCATCCGGGTTCCACGTCCGGCTGCCAAAATTGCTACCGCTACCATGTGATTTCGTGCCGTGAGTTCCGTAGCGCCAACGCGATCGCGTTGAACTGTTCCCACCCTACCACACGCCGCGATCGCCTTGGCGGCCCGACGGGCCATCAGATCTCGTCGGGGTCGATATTGTTCGCCCGCAGCAAGGCTTCCAGGCGATCGGCCCGTTCTCGTTCCCGTTCTTTTTCCTGCAATGCTTGTTCTTTCGCTTGTCGTTCCCGTTCTTTCTCCTGTAGTGCCCGTTCTTTTTCGTATAGTGCCCGTTCTTCTGGGGTAGGGATCCACTCGTTAGCCGCATCGTAAAAACGCAACCAATAGCGATCGACTCCTTCGTGCTGACCTTTCCACAATCCTAACCCCAATCCTAACTCTTCAAACCACAATCGTTTATCGGTTAGGGATAACTCCCGATAGCGATCGCCTTCTAAATGAAAGGCGCGAAAATTATCTTGTTTGCGATCGTAAACAACATAGTACGGAACTTTTAAAATTTGCTCGTAAACCTCCCATTTCGTCGGGTTGCCCTCGGGATCGGCCTCGATCTGCCCCAGATCTTGGGCTTGGGTGCTAGGGGATAACAACTCCACAGCAATAAACGGACTCACCCCTTCTTGCCAAATCACATAGCTGAGTCGCAAGTCTTGACCTTCGTAGAATCGCGGTACGCCTACAACTCCGAACCAATCGGGACGCTTGTATCGTCGCGTGTTATTGACATCGTAATAGATGTTGAGATCCATTGCCGAAAAGACGCGATCGCTCTCGTAGGTACGCGGCGCGAACGTCAGCCGTAACAGTTCGGCTTGGACGGGGTGAAATTGGTCGGGCAAACCGGGTTCTCCTACTTCTTCGCTGGGCAGATCGTACA
>CAKZKB010000645.1 GCA_937121005.1 uncultured cyanobacterium
CATCCTTCATCCTTGAAACCTCGAACCTCGCACCTCATACCTCGAACCTCGCCCCTCACACCTCGAACCTCACGCCTCACACCTCATACCTCATACCTCGAACCTCATCCCTGGAACCTTTCTGTTGAAACTTTGGTCGCTGATTTTGCCCGATCGCGTCACCACCACCTGAATAAAAGTGGTTAGGGAAACGTTCCTTAAATCCAAAATCCAAAATCTAAAATTGAAATGACCCTTGTGCCTTCTGCTTGGCTGCGACGAGTGCGATCGCTGGCCGCGATCGCGAGTTTGGCTTTGGCTGTTAGCCCCCTGGCCCCCGCTCTCGCCTTTGAAACCTGCGGCCCCTCCCCCGAAGAGATTGCCCAAAAAGAACAATTGCGCCAAGCCGCTTTTGGTGGCGACGCAGCCGCGCAAGAGCGTTACAGCGCCATTGTGGCCCGCCACGCGACGGAGTTACAGGCTTGTCGCGATCGCCAGTGGCCGAGCGATCAAGCCATGTGGTTGCGCTTGCACCCGTGCGACGTTACGCCTGGCGTACTCGAAGACGTGCTCGATCGCATTGCTAACAAAGGCTACAACCAGGTGTACGTGGAGGTGTTCTACAACTCCCAAGTGCTGCTTCCCGAAGCGGACAATCCCACACCTTGGCGGTCGGTGGTGGGCGCACCCGGTTACGAAAACACCGATCTACTCGCCGAAGCCATTGTCAAAGGTCGCCAGCGCGGGATGGAAGTCTATGCCTGGTTATTTACCATAAATTTCGGTTACGCTTACGGCATTCGCGACGATCGCGCTGATGTGCTGGCTCGCAACGGCGAAGGGCGCACCACGCTCAATCTGATCGACGATCGCGCGACAGCAGACTACGATCGCGAAACCTACAGTTTTGCCCAACAAGCCTTTATCGATCCCTACAACGAACAGGCGCGAGCCGACTACCAACAGTTAATCGCTGAAGTCCTCGAACGTCAGCCCGATGGCGTACTGTTCGACTACGTGCGCTATCCCCGTTTACCGGGAGAAAAATCTGTCGCCACCAACGTCCGCGACCTGTGGATCTACGGCGAAGGATCGTTAGAAGCCCTCTACGATCGCGTGTTTAACGAAGCCGGACGGGAGATCGTGGCTCTGTTTCTGGAGCGCGGTTACGTCACCGAAGCCGATCTCGAGCGGGCCAGCGAGAAGAAAGATCCCCCCGCTTGGCAAGGACGGGATCCGTCGCAACCGGCCCAAAGGCAATTGTGGCATTTTGCGGTGGCCCACGCCGTGCAGGGGATTCTCGATTTTGTCGAGGCGGCGGCTGCACCTGTACGCGATCGCGGCTTGGCCACCGGGGCCGTGTTTTTCCCGGAAGGAAACCGGGTCATCGGCCAGGGGTTTGACTCTCGCTTGCAACCCTGGGATCGCTTCCCCGAGTCCATGGAATGGCATCCCATGTCCTACGGTGTATGTGGGGTTCCCGATTGTATTGTCGAGCAAGTGCAGCGCGTTATCGAATACGCGCCCGACGGGGTGAAAATTATTCCAGCTTTGGCTGGAGACTGGGGGCAGTCGGTTCTCAACCGTCCTTCTTTAGAAGCGCAAATGGCCGCCATTCGCCAAAATGCACCGGAAATTGATGCCATCAGTCACTTTGCCTATTCTTGGCAAGAACCGGAGTCGGATTCGGCGCGGCAGGCTTGTCGCGTTAACCAGGAATGAGGCAAGTTGGGGCGATCGCTGGACGGACAAACCCAGGCGATCGCCTTTGCAAGCGGTTAACTGTAAATTGCAGATTCCAGACGCGCCGCTAAATGGATGATATCATCTTTACGAGCTAGGATCTCGATCCAGTCAGTAGGAATCGTTTCCACTCCATAGTAAATGCCCGCTAACCCTCCGGTAACGGCTCCCGTCGTATCTGTATCTTCTCCTAAGTTAACTGCTTTTAGGACAGCTTCCGCGTAAGATTTTCCCTGTAGAAAGCACCACAAACTAGCTTCTAAAGTATCAATAACATATCCCTCGGAATTAATGCTTTCCACTGGCAAAGCATCTATTGTTCCACTCAGAACGCGATCGAAATGAGATTTTTCTCGATCGTAAGGATGCTTTTGGTAAATAGAATCAACTCGCTCTAAACCCTGTTGGTAGGCGGTTCTTGGATTGCATCCCTCTAGCAAAGCGATGGCGATACTGATATAAATGCCGCAAGCCATTTGCGATCGCGGATGGGCGTGAGTAATGCAAGAAACTTGGTGAACGCGATCGATTAGGGTTTCAAAATCTAAAGTTTTATGGTAATATGCCAGGGGCAAAACGCGCATTAAGGAGCCATTGCCATTACTGCGCTCTACGGTATCTCCTGCTTGCAAGGGAGAAACGCCCTTACGGAGTTTTTCAATGGCCATTTGGGTAGTAATGCCAATATCAAAGACTTCTCCTCGTGCCGTCCATTCTCGATCGTAGTACCAGCCACAAAAAGAATCCGCGATCGCTTGTAGCGAAAAACCACTACACAAAGCATCCGCTAAACAGAAGGCCAACGAACTATCATCAGACCACGTACCCGGAAGTTGATTCCAATAATTTGGGCTGTACATATCGACAACCGGAGCTTGCATTCGTTCTTCGCGAGCCGAAAACTCAACCGGAACGCCGAGAGCATCTCCCACGCACAACCCCATGAGGCCATCTAGCACTTTTGACGGTTTCATTGTTGGCAGAAAAAGGCTGAGAAACATGGCCGAACCTTAAAACCAAAACCCGGCTTCTGTATAGAAACCGGGCTTCGGTGGGTAGATGTTACCCATCAGAAAGAGCGCCGACGACTGGCCGTGTTTCGTCTCGGCGCTCTCACTGGTTCGCTCCTCACACTGGTCTTACTATAGCGGCATCTTCCCAAATTTGTCACCCCCTTCCAGAAAAAAAACTGTCACAGGATCTCCCTTGCCAGCAGCCCCAATCCCTCCTCTAGCAAGACTTTCAGCAGTTTTCGAGTCGCGAAAACAACTTGCAAAATTCCCCGCAATGTATCGGGATTTACCACTTTTAAATCGCCAAACAAGGGGGTATTTCGGTAGAACGTCTCGAAGGCGGTTGCTAATTCTAGACTCAGGCGTTGGGGGACGATCGCTCTGTTCGATTCTAGGACATCGAGGGTGGTGACAATTTGCCCGACGAGGGGCAAAACGGGGGGCGGCGGCGGTAACGGCGTATTGGGGACGGCCACTTTGGCGCGGCGGGCCAGGCGATCGAGGGCGCAGCAACGGGCGTAAGCGTACTGAATGGCAAACAGGGCTTCTGGATCGGGAGGGGAGGGTTTCAGGGGGCAATTTGCGAGGCTGACGGGGTTTTTACGGAGATGGTGCAGCCAAATTGCTAAACCCGTCGGTGTCAGTTCGATATCGATCCAACCCGGAGGCGACACGGAAACGACCAAATGTCGATCGCCTGTCTCCGCGAACAAGAAGGGGGAGATACCATCGGCGATCGTCCGGGCCAGATCCAGGGCGGTATCGGGTGGGGCCAGTTGCAAGGCGACGGCGCAGCGATAGGCAATGTTGTGGCGAGATCGCCGCAGGGGAATGACTTCGGGGGCCAAAAGATCCGCATCGGCGATCGCTTTTCGTAATGATGCGTCTAGTAAGAACTTTACGTTAAGAATAGCAAAGAGAAAGGGTCGATATAGGCTTTATTTATTATAATAGAATCGTAGAGATGGCTTTCTCTGGTTTATTCGTTTCGGATGCTAGATGACTGAAATATCGCGGATACAAGCCCCCGAATTCATTCGGAATCAGGAAATCCCTGTTCGATATGTTCGAGTCTCCGGTTTCAGCCAGGGGTATTGTTCATTGCTCATTGCTCATTGTTCATTGAAATGACATTTTCTTCAACTTCCAAAAAGACGCAGTGGCGACTGGGACAGGTTTTGCCCGTTGGTTTGGGTCTTGTTGCCGTCTTAACCATCGCCACCGCCGTCATTTCTTTTGTTAGTGCCAGAAGCATTGCCGAAACGGAGTCTGAAGTCAATCGCACGAACGTTATCAAATCCGAACTCAACGAGCTCGAAAAGGTGTTAGTCGATGCGGAAACAGGACAGCGCGGCTTTCTGTATACCGGACGAGAAAGTTTCCTTGCGCCTTACGAACGCTCTTTAGAGCGCTACGACGAAATTATGGACGATCTGCGATTTCAGTTGCAAGGTACGCCCGAACAATTAAGCAACCTCGAAGAACTTCAAGATCGTATTGATGCTAAATATGAAGAACTGGCCCAAACCATCGACTTGAAACAACAGGGACGAGAAGAACAGGTGCGCGAAATCGTTCTTTCTGAATTGGGGAAAGAGATTATGGATGATATTCGCGAACAACTCGATCGCATGGAAGAAATCGAGAACAATTTCCTAGCAGAACGCACCGAACGAGCGCAACAAGCACGAGACCTCGGTCAAGTTTTGATGATTGGCAGTTCGGTGGTGGTTGTGATTACCATTGGCAGTATTTTATTATTCGTGCGATCGGATGTCGTGCAACCCATCGAACGAGTGGCCAGCGATATTACCGCATCTTCGGCCCAAATTGCCAGCGCGGTTGTCGAAGAAGAACGCATTGCCAACGAGCAAGCGGCGGCGGTACGCGAAACCACTGTCACAGTAGAACAATTGGGACGATCGTCGCTAAAAACAGCCGAACAAGCGGCGGCTTCTGCTAATAGTGCTAACGAGGTTTTATCTTTAGCTAAGCAAGGCGATCGCGTGGTTGAAGCCACCTTAGAAGGGATGGTACAGGTGAAAGCAAAAGTTGAGGATATGGCCCGACAAAGTTTGCAATTGAGCGACCAAACAGCGCGGATTGGCCGAATTTCTAATGTTGTCAGCGAGTTAGCCGCACAAACCAATATGCTGGCTTTGAATGCTGCTGTAGAAGCGGTTCGCGCAGGCGATCGCGGTAAAGGATTTGGGGTTGTGGCTTCAGAAATTCGCCAGCTTGCCGATCGCAGTCGCAGTTCGGCCGACCAAATTAACCAATTAGTTGACGATATCAATACTGCCATTCAAGCGACGTTACATTCGAGCACCGAAGGGAAGCAAACTGTCGAAAACGGAATGAAATCGGCGCGATCGACGGCTGAAACATTCGATCGCGTGGCGAAGTCAGTACAACAAGTGGTTGACAATTCCCAACAAATTGCAGCCACAGTAGACCAGCAAAATTTGGCTATTCAGCAAATTGTCACTGCCATGAACGATATCAACCAAGGCGCGAGCCAAACTGCATCCAGTCTCACTCAAACCAAAACGGGAGCCCAACAACTCAATCAAGCGGCGCAAATCCTAACTTCTCTAGTCTAGTTGGCGATCGCTCCAGTCTGCAACCACAGATGAATAGGATAGACACAGATGGTTGTTGGTTCAAAGTGTTACTATTTTCAGGATAGATTTGGATGGGTTTTCGGTGATGGCGATACGGGGTTGGAAATGAATTAGGATGGCGTTCTCGAAATTCTGAATTTTGAATTTTGAATTGGAGCGTTGGCGTAGCCTGCGCGTAGCGCTTAGCGACTGGCGTTGGCTCTCGTTCCTCTACCCAACCTACGAGATACTGAGGCGGTTTGTATCTTTAGATAGATCGGTTAATAACAAAACTCTATCTCGCGAGAGACGAGATCGATCGGCAAACATGAGTACACTAAATAACGTGCAGCCCAAATGTCGATCGCCCAGGAGAGAACTCGTTCGTGGCTAAAATTGCAATTATATGAATAAGCGCCCCAGCAATGTTGTGTTAAAAGTTGCCATCGGCATTGCCATAATTTTAGGGATTTATATCCTGGGAAAATTGGCGATCGGTGCGAGTCGCGATGAGGAATTTTCCCCGGACGAACAAGCGCGATCGCTTTGGTTTTCTGTTGTTGTTAATTGGGAGAAGGTATGAACGTCGAACCCGAAATTACCTTTCGCAGTATTGAAGCGGAAAAAAAAGACAGTACCGAAACGTTGGTACGCGACAAAATTGCAAAACTGGAGCAGTTTTGCAATCAAATGAGTAGCTGTCGCGTGGCAGTCGAAAAGGCCCACGAACACCCCAGTAGTGGTTCTCCTTACCGCGTCCGCCTAGATATTACCGTGCCGCCGAGTCACGAATTAGCAGTGGTTCGCAACCCCGGAGACGGCGATCGCTACGATCCGTTAGAAAGCGTAGTTCGCGATGCCTTCGATGCGGCCCGCCGTCAGTTAATCGAGCTCAACGATCGCCAAAACGATCGTGTTAAATCCCATCCCAATGAAGATTTTGTGGCCATTGTCACTAAATTATTTCCGGCTGAAGGATATGGTTTTCTCAAAACCGTGAGTACGGGTCGAGAAATCTATTTTAACCGCGAAAGCGTCGCTAACGATGAATTCGATCGCATTGCCATCGGTACGGGGGTACAAGTGACCGCCGAACCCACCGAACAACAACCGGAAGCGACGATCGTCCGCATTGTCAACAAACCTGGAGAACGGGTGGAAAAAGGAGAAGACGCGATCGATCCACCAATGGGATGGAAATAGGTTATAATTTATGTAGGGGCTCTGGGGGGGTGACAAGCAAGGCTAGAACGCTGACTGTACGAGGAGTGCAGCCCTT
>CAKZKB010000646.1 GCA_937121005.1 uncultured cyanobacterium
GCTTCGGGGCGGGCGATGATATCCTCAATAATCGTCCTCAGATCGCGCCCTTCGCGATCGCGAACCGGGACGATCGTGCCGACGGCGGGGCGGCCGAGCAGTTCTTCTTCGCGAAACCCAAAGAAGTGACAGGCGAAGTCGTTGATGAAGGTGATGCGACCTTGGCGATCGACCCGGAGAACGATGCTGTTAATGCTTTCAACGGGAGACGGGGGGCGCACTTCGACGGCGGTACAGATGAGGCGATCGGGGTCGTCACTATTGCTAAACTGGGCGGCGATCGTCCATTGAAACGGAACGCGATCGCCTCGGGCGGTCATTCCCGCCGCGTGCAGGGTGGTTTGGGGGTGCAGGCGATCGAGCCGTAACAGGGCTCTGGCGAAGGCGGGAGCGGCTTCAGGAGCCAGCCAAGCCTCGGTGACGGGTAGGCCTTGGATACTGGCGCGATCGTACCCCAGTCTGTCTTCGGCGGCCCGGTTGCAGTAACAAATGATGCCATCGCCATCGAGAACGGCGATCGGTACGCCGACTGCATCGAAGAGTTCGGCCATATCTGCTTCGCCAACTCCTATCGAGGGCCAACCGTGCTGCTGGGGAAAAACCAAGGAAGAAACCATGAGGAACGAACGCGCGAATAAGGGATTTTGCGTCCCAAGGAGCCAGTATGACACGCCCAACTTGGGTCTGGCGGTTTCTAAGGCTACAATAACACGGGTTTTTCAGGGCGATCGCGTCAATTTTCTCAAAAGAGCGGCCGCTGGCAGATGTTGAAAGGGCGATCCGCCGTCGATCGCTTGTGTACGAAACCAAGCTAGGGGGATGGGGGATAATCAGTGACCAGTGTTCAGTGACCAGTGACCAGTTTTAAGATGGGGGATTGGGGGATTGGGGGATTAGGGGGATAATCAGTGACCAGTGACCAGTTACTACTTCCACACTTTAACTCTAAAACCTCGCACCTCGTACCTCGTACCTCATACCTCATACCTCGCACCTCACCCCTAATACCTAAAACCTAATCCCTAATACCTAATACTACAAAGCGAATTGGCAAATTTCTCGATAAGGACAAATACCGCAATTTTCAACGGTCGGGATGGCGGGATAGTCCCCGGAAACAATGCCCGCGATCGCGGTTTCTATCTCTTTATCGATCGCGTCTAAATCTTTTGCCGCGAATTCAAACAGGGCATCTTTTTCATGTCGTAAATAGGCAATATAAGCTGTATCGACTCCCAAACCGCGAGCGTAAGCCCACAATTGCCAGCGATGTTGCTGGGGATTGCGATCGCGATCGGTTTTAAGATCGAGTACCCAATTGTCTCCCACAAGATCGGCGCGGCCGTTAAGAGTTAGACTGCCAATTTTTAAGGCGATCGACTGTTCTTTTCCTATTGCTAAATCTCGAAATGGAGTGTATTCTGGGTGAGTTTGGAAGCGTTGCGCCAATGCCAGGGCTTGGCTCGCGTACTCTGTTTCTAGGGTAGCATCAAAACGGCTGAGAACGGACAGATCGCGGATGTCTAATTCGATGGCTTTGTGTACCAGGGTTCCCAACCGTTGAAACGTTCTTGTCCCTTCACCGATACCGGGATATCCGAGAACGGTACTAAACTCGAACCGCTTCGGACAACGATCGTATTCGCTGAGAGCGGTTACGGGAATTTCAAACAATCCCGACCCCACCGCACCGACTAAGGGTTCGACGGACAGAGATTCTCCAGTTTGGATAGGTGCATTGGCAACGGTTTCATTATCCAACATCCAGGTTTGAATGTCAATATTTGCCGCTTCTAAACCCGGACGCAACCGTTCTAAGCTGCCACCTTTAGTATCGGCGGCGGTGAGAATTAGGCGATCGCGAGCTCGCGTCAGCGCCACGTACAGCAAGCACAAGGCTTCGTCATCTTCTCGTTGTTGCTGTTGTTGTTTCAGCCATTGATAGACGACAGGTTCTTGCTTTTCTCCAGTCTCGTTTTCCCACTGCAAGCCAAGTCCGCAGTGGGGATCGAACAGGACGTTAGGGGGATTTGTCTGGGACGATCGCGCCAAGTCTGCTACAACGACAACGGGCCATTCTAACCCCTTCGATCCGTGAATGGTGGTTAAAGTAATGGCATTTTCAGCCTCTAGCGGCGGACGGGAGACTTTTACCTCTTCTGTTACTAGCTGTTTGAGGCGGCGCACCGTTGTAAATAAGTCGGAGGTGTCCCCTTGTAATTGACGAATCAGATCCCGAAACCCGCGCCAGTCGGCTTGGCGACGATCGCAGTTCGCTAAGTTGGCAATGACGGCTGTATATCCAGTCAGGCGATCTGCCTTTTGTAGCAAGCGTGTCGGTGGTTCTTGGTAGCGGCGATCGAGCAGTTGTTTCAGTACCGTTATCGGATACTCGAGTTCGGTAAACTCGGCAGTGTCAGCTTGTTTAATAATTTGCCACCAGCGAATCTGGTTGTCTTCACTTTTTCCTTGTTGCGCCAGCGTATATAGGGTGCGATCGCTTACGGCAAAAAACGGACTCCGCAACAGCGCCACCAATGCCAGACTGTCCCTCGGATCGGCAAGAAATTGTAGCAGCGATCGCGCATCTTTGGCTTCTCTTGTCTCTAACAGGTTGCCGCCGCCAGAGACAATAACGGGTAGTCCCAGAGTGGTTAAAATATCGTCGTAGACGGAAATGGCATCCCAAGTGCGAGATAAAATCGCAATATCTTTAGGCTGGACGGGGCGCAGGCAGTTTCCTTTTTTATCGTAAATCGCTGTTTGCTGCGACAGCAAGTTTTGTAACAGTTTGCCTAAATTGCGAGCTTCGCAGTCTTGACGATCGCCTTTGTTCTCCTTATCCTCCGAGCGGACTGTATAAACTTCTATATGCGGTTGGGGATGGGTTTCTGTAGCGCGATCGGCGACCAAACTTTGGTGACGATCGCCCAATAACGGCGCAAAAATGCGGTTGGTGGATTCAATCAGAGAGTGGTGCGTGCGGAAGCTGCGATCGAGGACAATTTCTGCGCCTCCCTCGGCCAGAATGTGCTCTCGGAAGCGATCGAACACTTGCACTTCTGCCCGCCGAAACCCGTAGATCGACTGTTTGATATCGCCGACGATCGTCAGGTGTTTTCCTGCTGCTAGTTTCTCCAACAGTTCCCCTTGCACGATGTTGGTGTCTTGAAATTCATCGACGAGAAACACCCGAAAGCGATCGCGGTAGTCCTCTAGCACTTCGGGATGTTGTAGGGCTCGCCATGCCCCGGCTTCCGCATCTGCAAAAGCAAGCGATCGACTGCGATATTTTTTAGCATCAATTTGTTTTTTTGTCAATGCAAATGCCTCTCGAATCGCTGCGATCTTGTCCTCCAGTTCGTCATCGGCTGCACTAAATTCGAGAACCAGCCACTTTTGTAAGTTAGAGATCGTCGCTTTTAACGCTTTAATGGCATCGCCAACCGCATCAAAATCGACTTTTTCCCACTTCTTCGCACTTCCCACTCTCAAGTTGAGGCTTTTAATCGCTTCTAGTGTTTGCGCCACCTGGGAAATTTCAACCTTGTTTTCCAGTCGAACTTGTAAGGTTTCGAGTAAATCGACTCCTTGCTGGCGAACCTGTTCTCGCTTGTCGTTTTCTGGGCCAGAATGCGATCGCAATACCTCTAACATCTCTTGCCAAACTGGATCGCTAGCGATGGCATTCAGCCAACCTTGCTGCATTTTTTGCATCGCTATTTCCCGCACTTCACTACTGCAACTCAGGGCGCGATCGGCGACGATCGGATCGTTATGCAAACCTTGCAGGGTTTCTTTAAGCAACGAATAAGGAACCCGGTTGTAGAGGTGCTGGGGAAGTTTGTCGAGGGCTTCTTCTAGAGCGCGATCGACCCACAAACTGCGCTCTAAATCCCCTAACATGGTAAAATCGGCGGGAACCTCTGCCGCATCGGGATAGTCAAGACAAATGCGACCAACGAGGGCATCGATCGTGCTAATTTGGGCGGCTTCGAGTTCGGCTAAAATGTCGAAACGATGGGGTAACTGTTGAGAAATGAGGCTGCGAATGCGCGATCGCAGTTCTTTCGCCGCTTTGGTTGTAAACGTCACTGCAACAATTTCGAGAGGGGAAATTTGGCAGTCGCGAACGTAATACAAATAGCGTTCGGCTAGCATATAGGTTTTTCCCGTACCCGCGCCTGCGGTGACGACAACACTTCCTTTTGCGTAAGCAGCCGATCGCTGTTGTGACGTTAGACTCATAGGAAAATTGTTTGCTGCGGGTCTCGTTGCTGTTAATATAACGCAAATTTTTTTCCGTTCAGCGCGATCGCAAAATATACTATTGTGGTAATACTACACTACTGTCCGAGCAGGCTAGAAATCAACTGTTCGTCGCTTAACGCTCGTTCCCCGACAATGCGACGCACGGGTAGGGGCCAGGCACGCACCAACGTCGGCACGGCAGAGATGCGATCGGCCTCGGCGCGTTCGGGGTGCTTGCGAACGTCGATGGCTTTTAAGCTGTAGGGAGCCGAAAGCCCGTCTAGAAGCGGATAGAGACCTTGTAGAATGCTTTCTGCGGTGGCACTGCGGCCGTTGGTATAGAGTCGGAAAACGTACCCTTCCGGGGCCGGGGAAAGCGACTGTTGTCCGTCCACTCGCGCCACCACGTCCCACTCTTCCCACAGTTGCGGAAACTGCTGGCGATAGGTGTCGAGGATCGCCGGATCGCACAGTTGCGGCGATCGCGCTGCTAGTTGCCAGTTACCGGGGTCGCAGTCAAAAATAGCTGATAGCAACCCTCGATATCGCCACGCCAAGGGAGAGACTTCGGCGGCGGTTTGCAGCCGTCCAGAAGCGCGATCGCGCCAGCGATCGATGGTTGCACCGTAGCAGGGGACTAGAAAATGAGGCAGTTCTGGCAAGTCCCAAATATCGCGAGCCGCCGCACACAAATGTAAGTGCCATTGACTGCGTTTTTCGGTATCGATACAGTAAATTAAATCTCCTCCTGGCGTAAATAAGGCAATTCCTTTAAACGTTTCGGGTAGAGATGTTTTGCGATCTTGGAAGGCAATTGACATTGTGCTAGGTTTTAGGTTTTAGGTTTTAGGGATTAGGTTTTATACCATTTTCCAAAAACTGAGCAATTTGCGAATCGCTCCTATGTCTAGATGCTGGGAACGGGGCAACCACTCCGGGGTTTGCTCCTACCAGATTTTATCTCGATTTAACCAGAGTTCGTATGATTAAATTTCCAAAATGCGATCGACGGTCAGTTCTAGATCGGGAAAGGTTGGCGATACCAGGCGATCGCGGCCTTGAAAAGCTCTGGCTTGGTAGATTCCCCGATCGTCAAGTCGATAAACAAACACCGTCGGTTGCTTGGGATTTCCCAGTAAATTCCGACTTCCCAATGCCATATAATCGACGATCCAATATTCTGGAATGCCCGAGCGTTGGTATTCGTCCAGCTTGTCGATATCGTCGTCTTCCCAATTGGTAGAAACGACTTCGATCGCCAGTTGTAGCGGCTCGCGCAAAGCTGCGTCAGCCTATCGATCGGCATCCCAAACCGCACGATCGACAACGCTAACATCGGGATGTCGGCCGCGATCGCGTCCGTCTTCTGTTTGCGTCGCAATGACAATTCGACCCGATACTTTATAGTCGAAGTTGTGACGATCGACGTGCGCTTTTAAGACATCGTACAAGAAATCGGCAATATCTTCATGGTGGCGAGTGGCAAGGATTCGCACGAGTTCTCCATCGATCCATTCATAGCGACCGTCTTCGGGATAGGAGTCGAGAAATTCCGACCACGATCGCGCTTGTTTTTCAGTAGAAACCGTTGTTGTCATTGAATTACTCTACTGGAAGAAACACTGTCAGCACTTCCCCTTGTTGGGGACGGTTGCGGACAATAAACTTACCGCCGAGGGATTGAAAGAGGTTTTTTGTTGCGGAGAGATTGAGACTGAGATTGCCTGTTTCGGGTTGAAACGAAAGCAACTGTCCTAACGATTTTAACTGCGGGCGCTCCGATCGGGCAACGCTGGCGGGCGATCGCGATGTGAACTGCACTTTCAGGCGATCGCCTGCGGGTTCGATTTGCACGCTCACGCAACTTCCCAGGGGCAAATTGCTGGTAAAATTATCGATAGTATTGGTGAGAACTTTATCGAGCCAGGCCGGATCGCTGACCACCTGGGGCATTTTTTGTGGAAACGAGACTTCTAATTTCAGATTGCGGCGATCGGCTTGTTTTTGCCAGCGCGGAATGCAATTTTCAATCGCTTCGACCAAGCAAGTGGGAGCCAAGCGCACGGGAGCGCCATCGCAGGTTTCTAATTCCACTGCCCGCGAAATGAGCCCGAAGCGATCGATCTGTTCTTGGCATTCTCGCTGAATCATTTCAATCCATTCGATCGCTTTGGGAGGCAGATTTTTCTGTTTTAATAATAACTTCGTCAGCGTGGCAATGGTCGCTAGCGGCGTGCGAATTTCGTGGAACATGGCTCGCAACAATTCCACATCCGATAATCGAGTCGATCGTTCGCCATGGCTGTTGTCTCTCGCTTCCGACCCGGACGCAGGCCGATCGCGTTTTGGGGTCGCGCGTTGCGTTAAACTGGCTGATAAATATTTAAGCGTTCCTTGTCCGAAGGCCATCACCGTTTTGTAGTGGGGATCCACTGGAACGAAGCGATCGAGCAGGGTATCGAGGACGCGGACGCGGGACGTGGCCACCGTATAGAGGCGATCGCGGGCGCACTGGCAGGCCACCGCCACCACTTCCGGATCGAAGGAAAATTGAAACGTCGCCTCTCCCGTTGCGTCGGTACCGCAGGCCATCATCAAACTCCAGGCCGGTGTCAGTACCAAACAAAACCGCTCTCCGCCCAGGGGATCGCCGGCCGTCAGAGGCAGGGTTCCCGAAGCCTGTAGGGGAGTCGCGCCGCCGGATCCGGGCAGGACGAGGGGGTGTCTCGCCCGCGCCGCCGAGTCGGGAACCAGCGTCCAAGCGGCAAAATGGGGGGCCAAATCGCAATCGAGTACCGGGGTGGGGCCAGAGAGTACCAAACCGCCAATGTTGTCAGAAGTTGGGCGTTCCAGTTGCGATCGTAACAAGTCGCCCAAAGCCGCAACCGCCGATCGCCACTGGGCTTCCATACCGTCAGTCGGGCCGCGATCCTCAACGGGCAGGCCGTCGGCTCGGGCTCGATTGAGAATATCGCTAAATGTTGTTTGCGTATTCATGCCGCCGCCTCTCTCGATGCTGACCCTAGAGTAATCGATCGCGATCGCCTTGCGGTAGGGTTAAAACCGAACTTCGACCGGGGGGTTCTTTGAGGTATGAGGTATGAGGGGCGAGGTGTGAGGAGTATAGAAAGGATGAAGTCAGAAGGATGAAGGATGAAAAAGGTATGAGGTACGAGGTTCGAGGTGTGAGGTATGAGGTTTGAGGTTTGAGGTTTCAAGGATGAAGTAGGAAGGATGAATATTAATTTCTCCCCATCCCCCTAAACCCCTAAACCCCTAATTCCCCATCTTAAAAACTGGTCACTGGTCACTGGTCACTGGTCACTGATTATCCCCCTAATCCCCCAATCCCCTAATCCCCTAATCCCCCAATTCCCCACTTTAGCTCGGCTCGATTCCACTAATTTTCAACAATTCCGGTATAGTTTGACAGTGGGCTGGTAAATTAAAGGTTTGTGGGTTAACTGTATTTTGATAGGTAAAATGGCGGTAGCGCAAACAGAAGCGATCCCAGGAAGCCATTTGGATGTTAAAGATAGAAATCAGTAAATTGGTCAGCCACTCTGTTAAGGGAACCCGGAAATAAATGCGCTTGTTGAGATAGTCGCATACTTGCTCGATCGCCTGGTTGACTGTAACGCGATCGTTACCCAATACGAACTGACGGTGGCCATCGCCAGGATGCTCTACTAAGTAGCATACCACGCGGGCGATATCTTCGGCATGGATAAAGTGAAAACTGCCATCAGTTTTGAGAAAACGAATCACGTCGATCCATTTTACCACATCGGATAACCCCGAGGATAGATGAGAGTGAGGCTTGTTTTCGTCGCCGCCAAACACCAGAGTGGGAAAGAGAACCGTGAGGCGATCGTAGACAGGTGTGCGATCGAGTTGGTTAAAACAGTCGTATTTCGAGCGAATGTAGTCCGTCCCTAAATGGGCCGACTGGAAGAGGATTTGGTTTTCGCGATCGAGCAAACTGGCGGTCGAAAAATAGAGAACCTGCTCGCATTTTTCGGGATCGAGATATTCCATCACCATGCGAGTTTTGGTGACATTGATATCAAAGGTTTCTTGGCTTCCTCCCCAAGCCGCCGCCGCTAGGATGGCGCAATCAACGGTTTTGAGGATCTCTTTTAGCGGCTTGAGCTCGCGAATGTTACCCTCAATTAAATGAATCCCCGATCGCTGGCTGACATCGAGTTTGAACTTGTCGCGATCGCGCACTAACAAGTACAACTCGTGCGAGGTTTCCCGCATGAGAATGTCGCTGATATAGTGACCGATACAGCCACTTGCGCCTGTGACGAGGATTCGTTTCATTCTTTTAGGTTTTAGGTTCTAGGTTTTAGGTTTTAGGTTCTAGATTCTAGGTTTTAGGTTGAAGACCCAAGTAAGGAATACCCCCTAATCCCTAATACCTAACCCCTAATACCTCATTCCTTTTGCTGTTTCAAAGAAGAAGGCCGCATTTTCTTCCGGGGTTTTGGGTAAAATGCCATGGCCGAGATTGAGGATATGACCCCGGTTTCCGGCTTTGCGAACCGTATCGAAAATGCGATCGCGGATGAAGTCTTGCGACCCAAACAAGACTCCCGGATCGATATTTCCTTGCACCCCAAGATTGCCCAAACGCTGGCGGGCTTCAGCCATGTCCACCGTCCAGTCTACACTCACAATATCGACCCCGGATTTGCCCATGCGCTCCAACACGCCCGCGCTACCGCTAATATAAAGAATTAACGGTGTATCGGGATGAGTTTCTTTCACCTGTTGGACGACTTTTTGTTGGTAGGGAAGGGCGAAGGTTTCGTAATCTTGAGGCGTAAGTTGTCCCGCCCAAGAGTCGAACAGTTGCACCACTTGCGCCCCGCAGTCGATTTGATGGCGGGCGTAAACCGCGATCGCGTCGGCAATTTTCCCTAAGAACTGATGGAGGAGATCGGGGTTAGAAAAGGCCATGCCTTTAATGGTGGCATAATCTTTAGACGATTTGCCCTCGATCGCATAAGCAGCTAGCGTCCAAGGCGCGCCCACAAAACCGAGAACCGTAGCGCGATCGCTCACTTCTTTACTCAGCGTTTCTAAAATGGGCCGAATAAACGGCGTAGACTCGTCGGGAACCAGAGGACGCAGTTTTTCCACTTGTTCTAAACTGCGAATGGGCGGATCGATAATCGGCCCTTTGCTTTCTACGATGTCAAAATCGATGCCAATTCCGGGAAGCGGCGTGAGAATATCAGAAAATAGAATCACCCCATCCGGCGCAAATGCCCGAAATGGCTGCATGGAAATCTCGATCGCGATGTCGGGGTTTTCCGATCGCTCCCGAAACGAGGGATACTTTTGGCGTAAGTCGCGATACGCCTTCATATAGCGCCCCGCTTGGCGCATCATCCATACGGGGGGACGGTTTACCGCTTCGCCTCGCGCCGCCCGTAGCAATATCGGAACCTGGGTCGAACCCGCCATTGATACCTACCGAAGTGTTGTCGTTGTACCGATTTCCTACTCTATCGCATTTCGGGGCCGGGGGAAATACCGGGGGGGGCGGCGATCGATCGAGGTTGTCTGCGTCAACGGTTGTTTCGTAGCCGCACTTCGGGAAAGCCGACAATATCAAAGGTAGCAGAGGCCAGGCCGATTCCGGCTGCGTCGAATAATTTGAGGATGTCGCGACTCATGGCATCTTTTAAGTCGCGAATGGCGTGTTCCCGAACGACAAAGCGAACGGTCAGTTCGAGCCAATTATCCGTTAGACGATAGTACACTTTCGGGTCTAAGTCAATCAGTTGGATTGAATACCAATATCGCATCCGGTTCCAGGCTTCTTGGCTCATTTCGTTTATTTTGATCGTATAGCGATCGGCGCATTCTAAAAGGATTTGCTCGGACCGATCGCGGTCGGCGCTATAGGGGATGGGAAGACTAATTTCTTCCCAGAGATAGGGGAAGTCGCGAGTGTAATTGTAGACGGCTTCGTCAAAAATCTTGTCGTTTGTGACCGTGACGATCCGACCTGTAAATTGACGGCTTTTGACCCACATTGCCGGATCCGCACTTTCGGCGATCGAGGCCGGCTGTCCCATTTCCATAATCGTGGTTTGGATAAAATCAAGGGCAATCACATCTCCGCGCACGCCCCCCATGGTAATGCGATCGCCGACATTAAAGGTCTTGCCCCGAAGAATTACAAAATACCCCGCCAGGGCGGTAATGACTCTTTGCAGCGCAAAGGCTAAACCTGCGGTGACTAAGCCTAAAGCAGTGGCAATACGAGCGGGATCGTCAAACCAAATCGAGACCAAACTAACCAGTAAAATTAGGGCAGCGACGAGGTTAATAATCTGTCGTACCCAAAATTGCAGTCGTTCGTTTTGCCGTCGGTGCAGCCACTTTCTGGCAATAATATGAGCGACGCGCCGCAATAATAAAATGATGACAATCAGAGCAATTGTCAGCAGTAGTTTTTGTCCGTTCTCGGCATTGATGCCAACGAAGCGAATACCAAAAAGCTCCAAGTTTTCCCTCCTTCCCCAAAGGGTGCGATCGCTATAGTACGACGATCGCGATCGTCTGTCACTCTACCGTTAGATATAAAAATTGAGAGGAGTGCCCTGTGCTTATCCCGTTCTATTCATGGCATCGTTTTGTGAAAGGCAATTCTTGGAATGCCCGAGCGTTAGACACCAACTTCTAGAATTAATGCAACAGATGTAGAGGCGATTCGCGAATCGCCTCTACTATTTTTGGCAAACGAGATCGCTTCTGGGTAGAGAGACGATGGACTTTTAGGAGACGAATTCTAAAGACAGAAACAAGGAAACACAGCAAATTGTGCCAGATTCGGGTCGAATTGCATCCGATCGAACTTTTCAGATCCAAACTAAGTTATTATAATAGAATCGCGACTGCTGCCAACCTGCCCTCACCGTTAGAACCCAACGTGCAACCGACCGATCCGAATCAGTTTACCGACAAAGCCTGGGAGGCGATCGTCAACTCCCAGGAGGTGGCCAAACGCCACCGCAACCAAACCTTAGAAGTCGAGCACGTGACCCTGGCCTTGCTCGAATGTGCCGATCTTGCCAATCAAATTTTACAGCAAGCCGGAGTCGAAAGCGATCGCATCGCCGGAAAATTAGAACTCTTTGCCAAGCGACAGCCAAAAGTAGTGCGCGTCGAGCAACTTTATCTGGGACGATATTTAGATAAAATGCTCGATAATGCTGAAGCGGCGCGAGACAATTTTAGCGACGCGCATATTGATGTCGAACATTTGTTACTGGGGTTTGCAGAAGACGATCGCATTGGCAAGCAACTTTTAGGCGATTTAGGAACCGATCAGTCCGAAATTGCCAAAGCGATAAAAGAGAGTCGGAAGGCAGCTACTCAAACTGCACCCGGCCAAACTTCTAGCACTGACAACCAGTATAACGCCTTGGAGCGCTACGGCGTAAACTTAACCGAACTGGCGCGATCGGGAACACTCGATCCGGTGATCGGACGGGAAGAAGAAATTCGTCGAGTCGTGCAAGTGTTGTCGCGACGGCGCAAAAATAACCCGGTATTAATTGGCGAACCGGGAGTCGGACAAACCGCGATCGCCGAAGCCTTAGCGCAGCGCATTCTTAACGGCGACGTGCCCGAGTCGCTGAAAAATCGGCAATTAATTTCTTTAGATATGGGTTCGCTGATCGCCGGGGCCAAATTTCGGGGCGAATTTGAAGAACGGCTGCGATCGGTGATGCGAGAAGTCACCCATTCCGACGGGCAAATTATCCTGTTTATCGACGAACTG
>CAKZKB010000647.1 GCA_937121005.1 uncultured cyanobacterium
GTGTTCTTTGAGATAGCTAATATGGATGACTTGGACGTTGATTAAATAACTCGACCAACGCTGCAACTCCTCCAGGGTATGGCTACCAGATATCATCACCTTAAACCGGGGACGATGTTGGATGAGATTTCGCAGCATTCCCAACACCGCCGCTTCGTCAAATTTCCCTGTCGCCAGCACTTCGTCTAACTTTTCAAACTCGTCGAGTGCCAGCAGTGCCGCATTTTCGCCTAGAGTTTCTTCGACGGTATCTAACCATTCGTCGAAGGTGGTGAACGGATCGCGATCGACCGTTTCGCGAGTCAGCGACGGAATCGCGATCCTTTGTTCTTTGCCAGATTTGACAATCCCTCTGGCAAGATTGTACAGGAAACCGGCCTCGGTATTGGTGGATGTGGTTGCGCCCTGCAAGTCGATAAATAAAGGGACGATCGTATTGGGTAACAGCCGTCCTAAATTGTTCAGTAACGATGTTTTTCCCATGCGTCGCTGTCCGTATAGCAGCAACGGCGGACGGCGGCGATCTAAAATCAATTTTTCGATGTAAGTTGCGGTATCCGTGCGTCCGGTAAAAATTTTCTGCTGTTGCGTCAGAGGAAGACCAGTGATGTAAGGATTGTCGATTTCTTGACGCAGTTCAGTAATTTTTGTCAGTTCTTCAGCATAAGCCTTGACAATTTCATGCCAAGACTCTGAAATGGGAAGAAAGCGAGGTGCGTATTTATCTGTGCTGCGTTTCAGTTCGCGAGTAAAATTGTTGAGGCGATCGGCTACTTCGTCGAGTGCTAATCGCTGGTTATAAGTGCTACTTTGTTTCAGTGCGGCTGCTGTATTTTTGCTGATGTTACTAAAACTATCGAGAAGAGAACGCGCCGGACTTGCCAGTTCCCCAACACTCAAACTGCTATGAAGATCTGCAATGTCTCCTACTTCCTGGCAGCGTTCGAGTTGTCTCGCTTCCAGTTCGATTTGTACGGAAATCGCGGCCCAGCGTTGGTGTTTGCTAGTGCTAAGATAGTCGAATGCCGCTTTTCCTTCGGCGGGGTTATTGTCGAGAACGAATAGTAAATGCTTCTCTAAACCTTGCAAGGGGAGATATTGCCATTCATTCCAAAAAGCAGGATGGTAACGCAGCCAACAGGGGCTTTTTGCTTTGCGTCCTGCATCAAGAACATATAACCAAACATTTAGGGGAAGCACAAAAGGATATACAAGATATGGCTGCCAAGATTGAATCGTCGATCCTACGCCAAAGGCTATCCCATAAGCTATCCCATAAGTTACACCCCCTACTACACCCATTACAAAACCTGTTCCTAAACCATAGAATATACTTTCTGCTATACTCATTGCTACACCTATTACCATGCCTAAAGCTACACTTCCTGCCACATCTCCTGCTACACCTTCTGCTACGCCGACTGCTATACCTGTAGCTATACCTATTACTGTAGCTGTAAATATACCTATCGTTATACTTTCAAATGTATTAAATTCTATATTTCTTGGATCGAGCGTTGTGATAGTAGCTGTAATACCGCCTGTTAGTCCAACTGCTATACTAGCCATTATACCCATCACTACACCATAAGCTACGCTTCCTACCACACTAGACACTATACCAACGACGATGCTATAAGCTAGGTTTCCTGCCATACCTCCTGCCGCACCTCCCGCCATACCTCCGACTATACCCATTGCTACTCTAGGTAGCACTTCGGGGACTGAATATCCTAGTGCTAAAAACATAATTGTAATAAATCCAATCTCAAATATAGGTACGACCGCTAGTTCTTGTAATAAAAACTTCTGAAACTCTGAATTGTGCCAAGGAAGAGGAAACACAGAGTTAGAATCTGGATCTGAACTTAGTATGTTTATGTCTAAAATTGGGTCGATGCGTTTGAGATGGTTTCGCCATGCTGTGGGATGAAACACCATCCACCACAGCAGTTGAAAGCTGCCTAAAATTAAGTTGGGGTGTAGTTCGGGTTCGTCGGTGTAGGCATTGCGAAGCGTCTCAGTTTGGCTCATTGTTCCTTTCTCCTCGTCGCGTCCCTCCGGGGCGCGACGCACTGCGGAGGCTCCGCCTCCATACTATACAATAAACGAGGCAGAGCCTCGAGTGGCGCGTTCTCTGGCAGAGCCAGAGGAACGAGTAGAAAACCTACCCCTGATTAAATCGGCATTGCGTAGGGGTAGCGCCCCCGTGCCTACCCCGATCGAGTTGCAGGAAAGGGGCAACCACAGGGGGATTGCCCCTACAATATTCGTGTCTGTTGAATGGGTTTTAATATCACCTTAACACCTCCCAGTCTTCTATGGGTACAGGCGGCTCGCAGGGATCGTCGTAACGATAGACTGTTCCTCGCAGGGGATAAGGATTTGGCTGTTCTGTTTCGGGTGAAGTTTCCAAAACGATCGCATCGACAGACTCACCCGCACGAAACGGTAAGTTGTCTAGGTTCAGCGTCCCATCTTGGGTTAATTTGGTTTCGACTCGATGTGCTTTCATGATTCCTCCAAGCAATATCGATGGTTTTGAATTTGTTCGAGTCCTTCTCGTTTCCACTCGTCCCCCGTTTCCCCATCTTCGATGCTGACTAACCGTTCTCGACACAAAATCTGCACTAAAAACGGCCAGCAGCGACTCTCGTTTAAAATCCATTCTACATCGGGTTCGGGAAACGGAATCGGCGAACTGGAAATTAATTCTCGGGCTTCGGCTTCCGAGAACGCGCCGATGTTGGCAGTATAGCCGAAAATGTTGAAAAAGGGCGAACTGCGTCCGTTGTGGCGAGCCAGATCCATTGGCGACTCGGGGGTGGAGAGAATAAAGGCTAAATTCCCGCCTGCGTAGTGACTCGTCCACGATCGCAGACTTTCCCAGAAACTATCGTCGAGTTCGGGACACCGTTCCAAGCCAACCGCAACTTCATCCATTAAAATAACTGTCGGCTGTGACAAAGTATCGCCTACGACATCCATGAAATTTTCTAGAGTGCAAGAATCTGGAATGGGTAAATGTAAACTATTTAAAATATGACTCAGAAGATGTTCTTTGCTTTCCATTCGCGGATCTTGAAAATCCACAAAAATCCAGCGATACATTTGTGGGTTGGGCAGCCAGTCCGATTTTTGGTTGAAGCGTAACTCCTCTTGTGGCGTAATCGTAATTTTTTCTAAATATCGCAGTAGCGATGTCTTACCACTGCGCCGCTTGCCAATAACGGCAGCATTTTGGAGTGGATGCCGTTTAATTAGATCGAACAGCCGCCGCAATTGACGTTGCCTTCCAAAAAACTTTCTCGGATGTAAAATTGGAGATCCAGCAATGAAAGCTGAATCAGCTTCGTTGACTTGTATGGCATCTTGTTTAAAATTTTCTTCCAATCGGTCAGCGATCTCTTGCCAATTATAACCTAATCTCTCGCTCAACTCAACAAAATTTAAATAGTCGATTGGCCGGCCGTTGAGAAAACTACTTACAGTAGCTCGCGAGAGTCCGATCTCCATTGCCAGCACGCTTTGACTTGGAAACCCGTTGCGCTTCAACGCGGCCTTGACTTTACTAAGGTTATTTGGTGCAACTCGCAGCGATCGCCCCATAACACTCACCTCAATGTCTCTCAACCGTAGAAATATATAAACTCGATCGCCCTAATTCTACCAGCCAAAAGCCGCGATCGCCCTTGGCTGGGTAATGGGAGCGTCTCGCTCCCCGATTATACTCCCCTGTCAGAAGGCGAGGACGATATCGTTCCGCGCCCCCCGAGTCGCCCGAATTGTGGTTAGACGAGTGGCGGCGATCGTAAAAACCGATCCTTGCCCGCCATACATCCATGCCCCGTTAGGGATTACCATTAAAAAAAGTTAAGAGGAGTAGGAGCGATCGATGGAATCCAATAGCCTCACCGACATGGTGCAAAACGGGTTTCGCGTTGCCGTCGGGGCCACCGCCGCCGTTATCGAAGCCATCCAAGATCCGTACAAACGCGACGAACTGGCCCGCGACTGGGCCGAAAAAGGGGCCGAAACCGAACAAGAGGCCCGCAATTTCGTCGATACCTTGATGAACCAACCGCGATCGCCGGGTAGTAGCGCCCCGCCACCCCCCGCGCCGGGTTACGAACCCACTACGCCGGCTGATACCGCCACCGAAGCGGAACTGGAACGACTCACCGACCAAATTGCGGCTTTGCGTCAGGAGTTGGAACGGTTGCGGTCTGAAGAAGTGTAACGTAGGGGTCAACGGCGTTGACCCTTCCGGGGACAGAGTAGGAGACACTTTTGCTAGGGCGAACGCCGTTCGCCCCTACATTTGCATTGTGAAAATCGCCATTATGCCACGCCAACACCTACAAAACCAAACAGAGGCGCGATCGCGGATCGCCCCTCTGCTACACTGTTATTGTCAAATTGGGATGGAGATTAGTCGTTGTCCCAGCGTTCGACACCCAAAAGATCGCCAATCCGATCTCTGAGGAGATAGCTACAGCGCTCCAACTCGCATTCGACATCCCCCCATTCGCGGGCGGGAATGTACTGACAAAGCGTGTAGATCGGTTGTTGGCGACTAATTGCGCCCGTACTTACCAAGTGACGCGCTTCGTCCTGAATTGCGTCTATGGTAAATCGACGAGTGGTTGTGGTGGCGGCCATACTTACCCCTTTGAATTCAACTGAAAGCGGTTAACGAGTCGTGTGTCGGTCAACGGATGCGCTCGGACGCTGGGAAAAAACTTGATTGGGAGCGGATTTGCGAGTGGGTTTGCGCCGAGCAAAATCCCTCTTGTATATGAGTATACCGAACTCTCTCCATTTTCACGCTAAAAAACTGTCTATGGTATTAAGATAAGGTTAAGTTTCATTGAAAAATCGACACAATTCGCTCTATAGTGGGAGCGATCGCCCTAGCTGCAATCTTCGCCTAGTAAGGTTTTCAGCGCGATCGCTTGGGCGGCGGGCATTTGTCCGTAACTGAAGACATAGGGGAGATCGGCAGGCGCGTCGGCGAGCAGGGCTTCGATGGCGTAAGGACTACCATAGATCGCGATCGCGGCCAGTTGCCCGTTTTTTAACAATTCCTTTACCCAGTCTCGCGCCATGGCGATGAGTTGGGCGCTGGTTCCGAAAGGGTTCCCGCGAATAAACGCCTGTACCAGAGTGCGATCGTCGCTGTTGGGAATGCTGGCGGTGTGGCGATCGACCCGTTGCAGCGTCCCCCCCAATTTAGCAGGAATGGCGATCGCGGGTGCAGCAGAGGATAAAAAGGGAGAGTACAGCAGATCGTCAACAATAATCAAGTTGCGCCAGGGGCGATCGTCGGGTTTCCAGGGGAGGGATTCGCCGACAGTTTGGGAGTCGCGCAAAATGTTCGTGGCGGTTTGTTGCGCTTCCGGGGTAAAAGTGTAGGGGCGAACGGCGTTCGCCCTCCCAACATTCGCCCCTACGGTTTGTTTGGCGTTCCAGAGGCGATCGACCGACTCCCGCAGGCGTTGGCGAGAAATGCGTCCGCTTTCGACGGCGTTGCAAACCGCATCGATCGCCCCTTCGGGATCGGCACTCATCAACACGATATCTGCCCCGGCTTCAATGGCTAAAATTGCCGCCTCGCCGGGATCGTAGCGCTTGGCGATCGCCCCCATAACCAGCGCGTCGGTGACGATAATGCCCTCGAAGCCCAGTTGTTGGCGCAAGCGTCCGGTTAAAATCGACTTCGATAGGGTGGCGGGATGTTGGCTATCCCAAGCGGGAATGGCTAAATGAGCGCTCATTACCGAGTCTACACCGGCCGCGATCGCCGCTTTAAAAGGAGGAATTTCGATTTGTTGCAATCGCGTTTCGTCGTGGTTTATGGTGGGTAAATCCCAGTGGGAATCGACGCTGGTATCGCCATGTCCGGGGAAATGTTTGGCGCAAGCGAGTACCGGATGGCGATGCACCCCGCGAATGTATGCTGTTGCTAAAGCGGACACCACTTCTGGAGTTTGTCCGAACGATCGCACGTTGATGACGGGATTTTCGGCATTATTATTTACGTCTACAACCGGGGCGAGAATCCAGTTGATGCCAATAGCGATCGCTTCTTTAGCAGTGGCTTCTCCCATGCGTTTGGCATAATCGAGGGCGCGATCGCGATCGCGCTTGTAGATTTCTTCTAACGCCATGGGTGGAGGAAACCAGGTCGCCCCAGAAAAGCGCTGTCCCACGCCTTCTTCAATATCAGCCGACACCAATAAAGGAATCTCTGCCAGTTCTTGAAACTGTTGGGTTCGCAATGCCAACTCCGCCGCCGATCCCCCGACTAAAATAATGCCCCCCACGCCGCGATCGCCGATGAGATGTTTTAGGCGATCGTTAGGTAGATCCCAGTCGGGAAACTCGATTTCGCTGTCAAATAAATGTCCCGACGATCGCACGACAAACAACTGCGCCACCTGTTGCGCGAGGCTGAGAGAGTCGATATCGGGGAGGGATGCAGGCATTTGGGGAGTTTGGAAAGGGCGATCGTATTATAACGGAAATGTGCGACAATTTTCACGATGGCGATCGTATATTTCGTAGGAGCGAAGACGTTCGCACAAGTCAACCAACGATTCAGGCCAAAGCAAGAAACCCGGTTTCTGGCGATCTCCAGATAAAATTCGAGTTTATCCTTTGAGAAACCGGGTTTCTACACCAGTGTATACTTAAGATACCTGAATAATTACAAGTTTTGTGCTGCTTTGTAGCGAAGCAAGCGTTTAACAACCGGAGGAGGATTGCGATCGTACTCTTCCATCGATCGCTGACAGTATTTTTGCCATCGTTCTAAATACTGACTGACCGCTTCTCGATTGTGGAGATAGTAGAGGATTGTGGCATAAACTTGTTCTAAAGTCAAGGAAGAATAGGCGCGATCGATCTGTTCGGGCGATCGCGACTGGTTCAAATATTCGTCGAGAATGGTTTCGATCCCGACTCGAGTTCCCTTGAGGCGGATATCGTCAGGGGAAAGGAAGTCGAAGTAGTCTTCAAGTTTCATGTAATTTTTACCTCCTGGTAACTCCTTGCAATTTTCTCATTTCTTCTTGAACGCTGGCTCCAATTTGCAAGGCTTCATTCAGCAAGCGTCCGTATTCTCCCGCTTTTTCCGTCGTGCAAAGTTACGATAACTAATATCATACTATCGGCGATGTAGAACTGTCAAGTACCAGCGCGATCGCTCCCTCAATTCAAGTTCGTTCATTTTATATCCAAATTCGTTACAAGTTTATCTGGTCGTGGGGTCGATCGTCCATTTGGTATCCCAGTCGCGCAAATAGTACAGAGTGAAACAGGCGGCTAGCATGGGCCAGGCGGCAAAGAACAAGAGGTTGCCTTTGTCGTAGGGATTAAAATAGGCTTCAAAGGTAGAAAATGTAGAAATGGCGTGCATGACCAGAACGAGAAGATAGGTGATTTTTTTCTGAAATCCGATAACGAAACCTACGACGATCGCCAGTTGAATTGCCCCGATGATATAAAAAGCCACAGTATCCAAACCGGAAATAAAATAAAAGCGATCGAAGACGGCGGCGGCGTGGTCTGGGTTTAAAAATTTGTCGATCGTCCACATCAACATGACTAAAAATACGCTGAGGCGCAACAACAGCAAGGCCAGGGGCAGTTTTCGCGATTCGAGAGACATTTCGACCTGGGGAGAGCGAGGGTATTGCTAGCATAGCATACCGGGAGTTGGGGAATTAGGAAATTGGGGGGTAGAGGTTTGGGGGGAGTTGGGTTAGCGTTTTAGTCGCCAAGGTTAGGGATTTTTTATGAAAATGCAATTTGATAAACCTCTAAATCTTCGTGATGCTTAACTAATTTGTCACTCATCATTCCCCCTAAACCCCTAATCCCCCAAACCCCCAACCCCCTCAAGCCTCGCGGCGCACGGACAGGAGAGTGATATCATCAAATTGCGATGCGTCGTCGATGTAGTCAAATACGGCAGTTTCGATACGATCGAGGAGATCTCGGGCGCAAAAAGAGCGATCGAGAAGGGCTTCTAAACGTTTGAGTCCAAAGAGTTTCCCTTCGGGGTTTTTCGCTTCCGTTGCCCCGTCAGTGTAGCCGAAGAAAATATCGCCCGGTTGCAGTCGATCGCGGGCAATTTTGAAAGCAGCATCGGGCATCAAACCGACGGCGGGGCCAGTTGCCGCCAGCCGCCGGATCTCTTGTTTTCCAATTATAAAAGGCGGTTCGTGACCTGCGTTAATATAGTCGAGGCGACCCGTTTTCGGATCGAGAATGCCGAAAAATACAGTGGCAAACATTCCCATTTGCCAGTGGTTGGTGGCGATGTAATCGTTGGTTTTGTTGATGGCTTGCAACGCATCTACCCAGTCGATTTCGGCCGGATCGAGGGGAACTCGGCCGGAAAAAATGCGAATCAAACTCCGCATTAAGGCCATAAACAGGGCTGCCCCTACGCCTTTGTCGCAAACATCGGCTACGACTAAACCGAGACGATCGCCAATGGGAAACACATCGTAAAAATCGCCAGCCACTTGTTTGGCCGGATGAAAACCGGCCGCAATTTCCCAGTTGGGCGGAGCCGCGATATTATGGGGAAGAAAGTCAATTTGAATTTGCCGTCCGGTTTCGAGTTCGCGATCGAGGGCGTTGGCGTAGTCTTCGAGTTGGTTGTAGAGGCGGGCATTTTCGAGGACGATGGCAATTTGATCGGCAGTCGATTGTAACGTCTCGGCGATCGCGGTGGTAAAATGTCCGGGGCGCGGGTGCAGTAAGGTGATAATGCCCAGTAAATTGTCGCGCACGATGGGAATGGCTAGGGCCGATCGGACGCTGTAGGGTTCGTCGGGTAAGGTCAGCCAGCGATCGTCGGTGTCGGTATCCACCACTAAGCCGAGTTGGTGGTGGCGGGCCACCCAACCGGCCAGGCCGCCATCGAGAACGCGACCGATCAGGTGCAACTGCTGCTTTGGAGAGGCTTGCGATCGCGACAAAATCGCATCGACAATTTTCCCAGAAATGGGTTCGAGGAGAAATAGGCTACCTTTTTCGGCCGCCGACAGATCCACCGCCAGATCGAGTGTCCGTTGCAAAGCCATTTTTAAGATACCCCCCTCGGTAGAGGTGCGGGCCATGGAAACCCAATTTTCGAGTAGGGTTTGTTGGGCGCGAATGGCGGCTTTTTCCTCTCTCAAAATGGCGACTTCCCGACGCAATGCTTCGAGTTCTTGGCGATCGCGATCGCATAAAGTTTGGGGACGATTGACGATAAATTGGTGGCGGTTTTTACCGTTCGATCGCTCGTATTCAAAGCGATCGATACCTTTTAGGGCTAAATAAACCCCCAAACCGCCCGTTTTCCGCTCTTCTAAAGGGGTATCCAAATCTGTTGGCGGTGGCGTTTGGGTGGGATCGTATTCTGCGGCCGTATCTTCTAAATAGATTGATAAGCTGCGATCGTCGAGATGTCCGCTAATTTCAATATTCCCTGTTAATCCCGCTTCTTGATAGCCATGGACGATGGTATTGGTGGCAATTTCATCCACCGCCAAGCGCAGTTTGTACGCTTGTTTGGAGTCGAGTTGCGCCGATCGCGCCGCCGCCAGCACGTACTCGGCGATCGCGGCTAATGAGTTGAGGTTTCCTGGTAGGGTAATCGGCTTCATTGCTCGCTGCGGAGATGCTGTTTTCCAGCATACACTTTTTTGAGTTTAATTCGCCGCCGCCGGACACAAATCGGCCAGAAAACAGCGATCGCACTGGGGACTCCTGGCGGTACAGACTTCGCGGCCGTGATAAATTAGGCGAATCGACCAATTTTCCCAATCTGCTTGCGGTAACAAGCGCATTAAATCCCGTTCGATTTTTTTTGGGTCGCTGTTTTCCGTCAATCCCAAGCGGTTGCTGAGGCGTTTGACGTGGGTATCGACGGTGACACCCGCGTTAATACCAAAGGCGTGCGCGAGGACGACATTGGCAGTTTTACGCGCCACTCCGGGCAATTCTAGCAACAATTCCATGCGCTGCGGTACGTCACCGTTATATTTTTCGGTCAGGAGTTGGCAAGCAGCTTTGATATTTTTGGCTTTGTTACGATAAAATCCCGTCGATCGAATCAAGGTTTCTAACTCGTTGATATCCGCATTTCCTAGAGAAATCGCATCGGGAAAACGGCGAAAAAGTTCCGGCGTGACTTTATTAACGCGATCGTCCGTACATTGTGCCGAGAGAATTGTGGCCACCATTAACTGCACGGGGGTATTGTAATTTAACGTACAGGTGGCATCGGGATACGATCGCTTCAACCGCAGCAGAATCTCGATCGCCCGTTGTTTTTGGCTGGCCTGTTTTCGGAGCATAGTTTGGTCAAGAATAGTACATTAGTAGGGGACGATCGACCTTGAGGATGAGAATCAAAACACCAAAGATCGACATAAAGTCAGAGGTCGGCTAATGGCCAGCGTGGCTATATTAAAGAAGAGTTCGCGATTAACTCTCAAACTCATTTCCCTGCCCTTAAACCCTCTGGATTTGCACTGAGCATTTCCAGAGGGTTTTTCCCGTTTTAACTGCGAGCAATTCCCTCTTGGCGGGCAGCCCGTTGAACGGATGCAGACACGGCGGGAACCACGCGATCGTCGAATACTGAAGGGACGATATGCTCTCGAGAAAGCTGGTTGGGACTGACTAAAGAAGCGATGGACGATGCCGCTTCTAAAAACATTTTGGTGGTAAAATTAGAAGCACGAGAATCGAGTGCGCCTCGGAACAGTCCGGGAAATGCCAAAACATTGTTGATTTGGTTGGCATAATCGCTGCGTCCAGTGGCGACAACAGCCACTTTATCGTTGATGAGTTCCGGCTGAATTTCGGGGATGGGATTTGCCATGGCAAAAACGATCGCATCTTTGGCCATGGTTTCTACCATTTCTACCGTTAGCACTCCCGGAACGCTCACGCCTAAAAAGACATCCGCACCGCGCACCGCATCGGCTAATTTACCGGGGGTATCGACAGCAAATTCGCGTTTTTTGTCGTTGAGATCGCCGCGATCGCGCGATAAAATCCCCTTAGAATCGCATAAAATAATGTCTTCAACTCCTGCTTCTCGCAACAATCCGGCAATGGCAATACCTGCGGCTCCCGCCCCGTTTATGGCAATACGAATGCGATCGAGGGCTTTATCCGTCAGTTTCAGGGCGTTTAGCAATGCGGCTAAAGACACCACTGCCGTGCCGTGTTGGTCGTCGTGGAAAATGGGGATATCCGTTTCTTCGCGCAGGCGGCGCTCGATTTCAAAGCAGCGCGGCGCAGCGATATCTTCTAGGTTCACGCCACCAAACACTGGGGCAATATTTTTGACCGTTTCTACGATCGCGTCTGTATCTTGGGTCGCCAAACAAATTGGAAAGGCATCAACTCCGGCAAATCCTTTGAATAGCATCGCCTTCCCTTCCATGACGGGTAAAGCGGCTTCCGGGCCGAGGTTTCCCAAGCCTAAAACTGCACTACCGTCAGTGACAATGGCGACGGTATTATGTTTGATGGTCAGCGTATTGGCAAGGGAGCGATCGTTGGCGATCGCCGAACAAATGCGTCCTACCCCTGGCGTGTAGGCCATGGCTAGATCGGCTTGGGTTTTTAATGGTAAAATACTTTCGATGCGAATTTTACCGCCGCGATGCAGGTTAAAGGTGCGATCGTAAACATCGATCGCGGTAATGTCGTCAACCTTTTTCACCGCTTGCACGATCCGCTCGGCGTGTTCGGTACTCGAAGCATCCACTGTAATATCGCGGCGCGTGGTGTGGCGCGTCTGTTCGACGAGATCGATCTGTCCCAAATTACCGCCAACCGAGGCGATCGCCTGGGTAACGCTTGCTAGCGTCCCGGCACGGTTGGGCAGTTCCAGGCGAATCGTCACGCTATAACTAGAGTTGGGGGTGAGTTCTACCATATTCGAGAAGCGATAATACAAGTACGGCGATCGTAGCATCTTTGCGCCGCTTCAATTAAAAATTTAGGGGATTGGGGGGGTGGGG
>CAKZKB010000648.1 GCA_937121005.1 uncultured cyanobacterium
AGACGCACTCAATTTTTCCTGGATCTCGTCTTTATTTTCGGGCCAGTGTTGCCAAAGGTCGGCCGCCATCAACTCCGATCGCACCAGTCCCACGCCGTCAACAGGGACACTAGAAGCGGTTTCGGCTGCACTCGCTTGGCTGAGGTTGAGTAGCAGTTGGGTCGCCGTCGCCGATCGCGATTCTACAACCCGATGGCGTGTTGGTGGCGCTTCGCTGTTGCTGCTGGCTGCCACTTCCACCCGGCCGCGATCGCCGTCTACGTGCAGTAGTTGTCCGTCTTTGAAGCAGCAAGTGGCATTACTCACGCCCACCACCGCCGGGATCCCCAGTTCTCGCGCCCAAATCGCGCAATGGCTGGTCAGTCCCCCGGTTTCGGAGACTAACGCTGCCGCGTCTTGCAGGTAGGGTAACAGATCGTTGTCCAGGTTGGAGACGACCAAGACTCGCCCCGCCACGATCCGATCGCGATCGGCCGCCGCCACCACCAACTGAGCCCGCCCTGTCACCTGGCCCCCGGAGGCTCCCTGCCCCCCCTCGGGTGCGGCCTGCGGTGCTTCTAACACGACGGCCCCTTCGATGGCCGCCGCGCGATCGTCGTCGAGATACCATTGCAGTTGAAACTCGCTGCCCAACTCGGATCCGGCGCGTCGGGCCAGGGCCAAAATGCGTTCGATGTCGTCAGTGTCTAACGAGGCTTCGGGCCCCAAGCCGCGCACGGCTTCTGTTTGGCGATCGATCCCGTAGGTTGCGCCGTCGGCAATATTGGGAATGCCAATGCGGAAGCGGGTGGCGTTGGCTTCGAGAATGCCGCGCAACCGGGCTTCTCGATAGGGTTGCACCAACACCCCGGTTGTCGTCTGGGTCAAATCGATGCCGCAACGCTGGGCAAAGAACAAGCTGCGGGCGCGAAATAACTGGGATCTTGCTTGTTGGAAACCCGAAGCCACCTGGGATCGATCGACGATAACCGCGTCGAACAACTCTCCCCAGTGGGACGCCGTTCCGACTCCGCACAGGCGAAACAAAACGCGATCGTGACTCCAAGGGGCGATCGCGGCTTCTAGGGTGCGAACAAACGGGTCGGGAAGGGGGCGATCGAGAACCTTTTGGCGCAGTTGGCGGGCGACTTTTTGTAGGGTTGGCCAGTCGTCGGTATCTAAATGTAGGGTGTCGCCTTCTTCTAGAGGGGGAACGGCCGGAGACGGCCAGGCGATCGCCAGTGTCGGCACGATCGGACAGCCGCATTCTCCCAAACGATGCAAGTATGCCACCTCGTTGCCAATGGCGGCAGCCTCGTCAGGGGTGAGTTCTGCTAAGGGTAAAATGTCGGTTTCGTACCGAGCGCTCGTCGCGTTACTACTACTCATCAAAACTGAATTCGCCTCAGTTTTTACTTTAGCTTATTGTGAAGGAAAAATCTCAGCGACGAGTTTTTAAACAGCAGGTGTCCCGCCTTAGCGCAGAGGGACGATCGCACTTTTTTAACGGACATTGCGATCGCTTTCAGCTTATTCGAGTCAACGCTGTCGTAAATCTTGCCATTCTACCACCACTGCCAAAGGAATTTCGATCTGGGTTGTTCCCTTCGCCGTTTTTAATGATAAACCGAGAGAACCCGTTTTCGGGAATTGCCCGATCGCCCCTTCCATGTCGTATTCGCCGACATTGGCGGCGGGAGAGTCTTCTTCAAAGCGATCGTTTAGGGCGATCGTCTCTCCGCTAGGGGTTGTAATTTCTATGGCGGCAGTACGAACAATTTCTACTGTTCCTGGAAAGCCGACTAACCGCAGCGTTAAAGAACTGGAATCTCCATTTGTTACCCGTTTGTAGAGAATGCTTTGCCAAGTATGTCCTGTTTTATCTCGCAAGCGGTGTCGCGACTGATACAGAATTTGTCCGGGAGACTCTTCTTGGGTGAGGATAACAGCGCTAACTGGCGGCGCGATCGCGGATAGACTCGCTACCCACAAACAACAGGCGCAAGCGATAACTACGATCCAGCGTCGAATTTGGCAAACCATCTGAGTATCTTACCCGGATTTTTACGGAGACAGGGCGAAAAGAGAAGCCATAGAGAGATTTTGGCTGGCTATGCGCTACTTTCGCGATATCGTTCCCGATCCGAAAACCCAACGTCCCAAAGCCGTCCAGGGGTTGGTACGCGAAGGCCCCGACGGGACGATCGTCTTTGTAGATGTATTCGACAGCGATCGCCCGTTAGATGTCCCGTTTCGAGCCATTAGCGATCGCATTGATTCTACTCACATTCTACACATTGCCCCGCCCTCGGTGGATACCGCCGTTGCCGAACCGGAACCGCAAGCAGATCCCGAAGCCGATCTGTCGGTGTTGTGGACGGGAGTCAGCGTCGGAATTGCAGCCAACTTGCTGACGATCGCTACTGGGGCCACCATGTTGCAACAGTCCCAGACCGATCGCTCTCTCGATATTTTAGAACGAGCCGACGATCGCTATCAAGCCGGAGAGTTTGAGGGCGCGATCGCGCTAGCGGAAACTGTCGATCCCCAAGACTTCGCTTACGCACAAACCCAAGCGACGATCGATCGCTGGGAAGACGAGTGGGAAGAGGCGACGCAACAATTTCCCCAGATCCGCGCCGCCTTCGATCGCCAGCAGTGGGAGGAGGTGTTGCAGCGATCGGCAACAATGCCGGATACTGAATACTGGCAGCAACAGGTGGCCCCCTGGGAACGCGCGGCGCGATCGCGTTTGGAAATGCAGGCGAGTCGCTGGTTGGGGTACGCACACCGTCTGGCAGCGACGGGAGACTATTCGGCGGCGCTATACTGTTTGGGTAAGGTTCCTCAGAATACGGCAGCCTATGGCGAGGCGGGAACCTATCGCGATCGCTATCGACAACAGCAGCGTTTTCTCTACGAACAAGAAAGCGATCGTCTCATTGCCCAAGCCTTCGATCGTGCTGCTAAAAAAGATTTTACCGGAGCCTTGTTACTGCTCGATCGCATTCCTCCCGGAACTGAAGCCTACGATCGCATTCGGCCCAAATTAGAAGAATACCGCCAAAAGCAACAGGTGCGAGCCACTTGGTTGTTGCAGCAGGCCTACAATGCGGCCAGTCAAGGCGATTTTAGCACGGCGCTAGAGTTTTTAGATCGCGTCGATCGCAATACTCAGGCTTACGCGATCGCTCGGTTGAAGATGGACGAGTATCGCCAGAAACAGAATAGTTAACTAGGAAGGTGGCATGGTTTCAATCAAGGATCTCAAGGCGCGATTAACCGCCTCCGGTGTCGTGAAAACTCGGGCGACATCTTCATCTAAAACGACGACTTTTAATCGTTGCTGTTCTTGTACGCGATCGGCAAAGCGGTTGGGTTTTGCTTTTCGATAGTCGAACTGATACTCGGCTAGCAGTTCGCCATCTAAATTTTCTGATTTGTCAAAAGGTGTTTCGTTCATAGTCTTCACGTTCCCTGCGAGTGGCTAAACGAGCGCTAATAATGCGAATGGTATGGTAACGTTCGGTAAAGGAAACTAATAACAGGCGGTTGTTCTGGGAGTGGCCGATAATAATCTCTCGCCGCTCTTTTATTGAGTTAGCCTCGTCATTAAAAATAAGCGCCAACACATTATTAAATACAGTCTTAGCCTCTTCAAAGCTGACACCGTGTTTCCTTAGATTGGCTGCTGCTTTCAACTCATCCCACTCAAACTCCATCGTTAAAACATCGCTGAATTTATACTCTAATCTTGTCCTTAATTTCCATGAAAATGTATTTTGTTAACCAAGGTATCACAATCGCGATTTATTGTCAACCCATTGAATCGAGACCTTTTGTTTTTAACAAGGTGACAAACTTGCGCTTGCGGCGGTGTTTGGCCGTCAGTTTGCCGATAAACTGTTTGTAGTCCGATCGTCGATCGAGCTTTTCTAACAATGCTTTGACTTTGCTAATTAAAATGGCAGCTTGGTTGTATCCGCGATCGTTCGTTTGCCCCACTGCAAGTTCGATTTCCCGCTTGTAAACCGCTAACGAATCGTCTGGGAAATTCATTCCACTGCGATCGGCTAACTGCATCCGTAAATTGTCGCTGCACCCACCTGATTTTTCTTCTTGCCAAGCGCGATCGAAGTCCTCTTCCCACATAAAAATCTCTACGAGTAAAGAGTTGTCAAAATGGCGAGACTGTCGATTGCGATCGTTCGTTTGCTGAATGTGAGTTAGCGCTGTATCTCGCCATTTCGGCCAGGCGTTAATTTTATCAGCCTGTTGCTTCAACTCTTGATACAAAGAAAATGAAGGACTGCGATAAAATGCCCGCCAAACTGTGGTTATGGCATCTTCAATGCGCCCTTGCCAATTGTAAGTGGCAACCAAGAAGTGTCGTAACTCGCTAGAGGGGAATCGTTGTTCTTTGAACTCCTCGAACCCGCGTTCTGCCCAATCAATGGCAGTGTCGATTTGTCCGGCTTCTTCATAAAGTTCGGCAATTTTGAGATAGCGACCGCTACTCGATAAATCTTTAGAAATGACGGCGACAATCTCTTCTAAACTGCCTGTTTTAGCAACGAACTTTTCCTGCAAGCGAGTCAGTTTCGAGCGACTCCAATCGTAGCTGTACCGAGGGTTTTGGTTGGGAGGGAGGTTATCCCATTCAATCGCTAACAATTGCTTATAAGTGTTAATACCTTCCTCGCCAAGAATATCCTGATATGTATCGATAGCATCCTCCCAACCGAAAAAACTCATATCTAACGCCGATCGCAACAACCACTTCGCTAAAGCATGGGGATCGGGTCGTGCGGCTTCGCAAGCGCGATAGTGAAGTTCGGGCAAATCGTCTATAATGTCACAGAGGTCGCCATCGGAATCGTCTATACTGTTGAGGGCTTTATCTAATAAGTCGATCGCCTCTTGGGTCAACTCGACAGCATCGCTGGCGTAACCTGCTTCTAACAATTCTTTGATACTGTCAACCACCGACTCGACGCGATCGGCATAACCGCTAGCTTCGTCATAACCGACAAAATAATCGTCAAAATCGTCAATGACGATGGCATCTTCTAAAACACTCCGCAACGTGGCAATATCGGGAACGCCACGATTTTGAGGAGAGGCTGCTTTCAGTAACAATTGCTGATGCCAAACCGGATCTTCCATGGCGCGATCGAAGATTAGATCGACCAGGGTTTTAGCATCTTGACGAGATAAATATTGATACAGATCGGCTGTCGTCGTTCCCTCTATGACTGGAGACTCGCTAGCAGGATGGTAAGGCGGCGGTTCCTCGATCCAAGTCAACGCTACCGCCACACAATGCTTGCAGAAATCGCCCCCGTCTCCTACCGGACAGCTACAGTCAAACATGAGTTTCTCGTCTCGCAGCCACAACTCTACTTGGTAGGTTTGCGTCCCGTCCACTTTAGCAGTAATGCGATCGCCATACTGAGCCAAAGAACGCACTAAACCGCCTTCGTAGTAATCGAAACCGCGATCGAAGGAGCGATCGCCCGCAAGCCTAACCAACAAATCTTCATTGAGAACTTCGCTGAAGGTTGCCATCTGAAATGTGGGAAGAGAAGTCCCATCATTAACAACCGTTATATTTTACAGCAGTTTTAACGCGCAAGCAATCCCTGTCCAAAAAATTCTCTCGATCTCCAGATCGCCGTCAGGGAAAACGCCCAGTCTCTAATTGTATCGAAGCGGAGGCAGCGATCGTGATATAATACTATAGCTCCCATCTCGATCGGCTATGCTCGCTCGCTCGTCATCTTCATCTCTACGCTGGCAACGTCCGTATTCGACTCTCGGCCGACAGATCGATATTTTTGCAGCCACCGCACAGTTTATCTTTTATCTGTGGTGGGATCGATTTTGGCAGAATACCACACCGATGCAACGCCGTCAACGGGCGCGGTGGTTGGTGAAAACCCTGTTAAATTTGGGGCCGACATTTATTAAAGTCGGTCAGGCACTTTCGACGCGGGCCGATTTGATTCCTGTCGAATATACTGAAGAATTGGGACAGTTACAAGATCGCGTTCCTCCCTTTGCTTCCGAAGCCGCGATCGCGACCATCGAGCGAGAATTACAGCAACCTTTACCCGCATTGTACCGCGATTTCGATCCCTTTCCCATTGCGGCGGCCAGTCTCGGCCAAGTTCACAAAGCCAGACTGCATACGGGAGAAGACGTGGTAGTAAAAGTACAGCGTCCCGGACTCGATCGCCTGTTTAAGATCGATGCAAAAAGTTTGCGAGAAGTCATTCAATTTGGGGAACGTTATTTCTCCTGGATGCGTAAATATAACTTGATGGCGATTTACAAAGAGTTTTTCTCGATTTTAATCCAAGAAATCGATTATACTAAAGAAGCCGAGAACGCCGATCGCTTTCGAGAGAACTTCAAAGACGATCGCGATGTCATTATTCCCAAAGTCTACTGGCAATATACCACCCCCAAAGTGCTAACCATTGAGTACAAACCGGGCATTAAAATCGACGACATTGCCAGCCTTACCGCTTTAGGGATTAACCCCGAAAAGCTCAACCAAATTGGAATTTGCTGCTACCTAAAACAGTTGCTTCTCGATGGCTTTTTCCAAGCCGATCCCCATCCGGGGAACATGGCAGTCAACCCAGAAGGACAAATTATTTTCTATGACTTTGGAATGATGGTTGAGGTACAGTCACTCACCCAAGGCAGCATGGTGGAAGCGTTCTTTTCTATCCTTAGAAAAGACACTGAAGCCATCTTAAAAGCACTGATGGAAATGGGGTTAATCGAACCCGTCTCCGATATGCGTCCCGTGCGGCGACTGCTTGATTTTCTCTTAGAACGGTTTACCGAACGTCCCGTTAATATCGAGGAATTCAACGAAATCAAAGACGAACTGTACTTGATGTTCAAAGAACAGCCATTTCGTCTTCCCGCACAAATGACGTTCGTTCTCAGGGCCCTAACCACCCTGGATGGGATTGCTCGCACGCTCGATCCGCGCTATAATTTCTTAGCGGCTGCTCGTCCTTTCGTTCGCGATGTCACTCTATCGCAAAATCGTGGTTCGGCGATCGTTCAACTGGCCAAACAAACCACATCCTACCTCAAGTATAAGCTGCAACAACCCAGCCGCACCGAACGCCTCATCCATCACTTGGAACGGCGGATCGAATTGGGAGAGTTGCAGGTGCGAGTTCGGACTCTGGAAACCGATCGCGCCTTGGAACGGATTTATTTAGCAGTCAAAAGTTTGGTCTACGTTTGTCTGACAGGGTTCGCCTT
This sequence comes from uncultured cyanobacterium, assembly GCA_937121005.1. Classification (GTDB taxonomy): domain Bacteria; phylum Cyanobacteriota; class Cyanobacteriia; order Cyanobacteriales; family Geitlerinemataceae; genus CAKZKB01. The sequence continues at coordinate 7,270 of CAKZKB010000648.1, forward strand.
GCTTGCCGGAGCGCTCCTGTTGGTGGGAGAATTAGTAGTGTGGGCGATCGTCACGTTTGTGTTCGCCGGTGCGTCGTTGTTGGTGTTGTTGCGATCGCTGTTGCGGTTGAATTTACAGGAGAAACTCGACAAGTTGGCTGATAAATAGTTCCTACGGGCACGAGAATAAGTAAGAGACTGCGGTTAACAGTCCCTTACTCTCGTTTGTTATCGGAAGCGCGATCGCGATCGTCAAGATTCGATCGCACTTTGAGTGTAACGGGGCTTCAGAACCTGTTACAATATATACTGGATCTGAAAAGCGCCCCTACGAGAGGGCCGATGTCACCAAATCGTCCGGATCGACGTAATGGCAACTCGAATCGTCAACACAGATCAAGGCCCAACCCGACTCGTCAATCCCCATCAGTTCGTTGTTGCCTGGTTGCAGGAAGAAGCCTTTGTGGTTGCGGGTGTCGGGTTTGATGGCAACGTTTTTGCTAGGTGTCATTGTTTTCTCTCCTTGCCGAAAGTGTATCCTTGCCGCGATCGAGCTTCAACCTCGATCGCGCTTATGCCTTAGTTCTTGACTTTTCCTCCGGCTGAAGCACGAAGGATTCTCGGCAGCAACTTGACACTGCTTAGCCGATCGGAGTTTAATACTCTGGGGACGAGTCAAAGCGCCCCTAGACGCTCAACCTTATAGGTATTGCACTTGCTTTATAAAATCTTATCACTGTGTTCTTAAATTTTTGATAAAGTTATGTAAGGATTATTTAAGTAATATTACGCAAGTCCGAGAAAAGTAAAATAAGGGGAAGATAGCATTACTTCCTCCCCCCTAAGATAGATTTGATTTGTAGATATCAAGCAGAAAACAGCCAGTCGCGGACGCGCTGCAAACTTTTCCAGTCGGGTTTGCGCTGTAACCCTTCTTCAAAATTCGTCTCAGCTTCTTGGCGCAGTTCCTCGGATACCATGATTAACTGAGAGGCACTGTCTACTTGCTCGCGCACGCCTTTTTTGCCACTATCGAGCATGGCGATCGCCAAGTTGATCCGCGCCTGCGCGTCTTCGGGACTGAGTTTGATGGCTTTGCGTGCCGCTTTGTACGCCGCCTCGGGTTTGTCGTCGAGGAGATACAACCATGCCAAACTCGTCCATGCAGGAGAATTTTTAGAAGCGCGATCGCAAATGTCCTTAAATACCGGGATCAGCGTTTTGGCACTTTCTCCCTTTTGGTAGCGATCGACCGCTTCTTTGAACAGATCTTCAGTGGTTTGCATCGATTAGGGATTAGGTGTTAGGGATTAGGTATTAGGGATTAGGTGTTAGGCGAGGGGGGGTAATGACTGGGGTTGATAGTGTTTTCTGGGTCAAGTTCCCTAAAACCTAAAACCTAGAACCTAAAACCTGACTACGCCGAGAAGGAACTGCCGCAACCGCAGGTTTGGGTGGCGTTGGGGTTGGTAAACTGGAAGCCACCGCCAATGAGTGCGTTGCTGTAGTCGAGCATGAGACCGTAGAGGTACAACAAACTTTTGCGATCGCAGACCACTTGAAAGCCATCGTAATCGTACACTTCATCGTGTTCGGTGACGCTTTCAGAATCGATAAAATCCATCGTGTACGACATCCCGGAACAACCGCCTTGGCGCACGCCGACGCGCAGGGTCAAATCGCTTCCTTGCTGTTCGCGCAACCGCTTCACCTGTTCGAGAGCGGTGGGAGTCATTTGGATGCCGCGTTGTTGGGTTTGGGTTGCCTGTGTCATGCTGGGTCTCGTGTGTGTTGCGTGAGAGTGCGTGTCCGTTTTTATATTGTACCGAGATTTGGACGCGATCGCTATTCCAGTTCGCTGACAATGCGATCGAATGCGGCAATTGGATCGGCGGCGGTGGTGACGGGACGACCGATAACCAAATAGTCCGCACCCGCTTGTAATGCCTGCTTGGGAGTAGCGGTGCGTCGTTGGTCTCCTTTATCGTACCAGGTAGGGCGCACGCCGGGACAAACTAATAGAAAATCGTCGCCGCAAACCCGCCGCAATTGTTCGGCTTCTTGGGGGGAACAGACCGCCCCATCCAAACCGCATTCACGGGCGAGTATTGCCATCTGTAAAGCGTATTCGGGCAGTTCGATAGGAATTTTGAGGTCGAAGGCTAAATCGCGAGAGTTAAGGCTGGTTAACAGGGTGACAGCGATGAGTTTGGGGGGCGTTTTTCCGGCCGCGATCGCCCCCTCGGTGGCGGCTTCTTTGGCCGCTTTTAAGGCATTGCGTCCGGCGGTGGGATGGACTGTGAGCAAGTCTACACCATAGCTGGCCGCAGCGCGACAGGCGCGGGCCATGGTGTTGGGGATGTCGTGAAATTTGAGATCGAGAAAAATTTGTTTTTGGCGATCGCGCAGTTTCGGTAAAATGCTATTTCCGGCACTGACAAAGAGTTCGAGACCGACTTTCCAGAAATTGGCGTTGGGAATGGCATCGACGAGAGCGATCGCGTCGGCTTCACCGGCCACGTCTAAAGGGATAATAATTTTATCTTCGTGTCTTTGTGGTGCCATCAATCGATCCTCGCCATTCTGTTTAGGCCATATATTCAGAAGCGACGATCATCGAACCAATGCCAGAGTCGGTAAAAATTTCTAACAGCAAAGCGTGGGGAATGCGACCGTCAATAATATGGGCCGCACGCACGCCTTGAGCGAGCGATCGCACGCAACAATTGACTTTCGGAATCATCCCGCCACTGACCACACCGTCGTCAATGAGTTGGCGGGCCTGCTGGATATCCAGTTTGTAAAGCAACGAAGATGGGTTATGAAAATCGCGCAGAATACCCGGCGTATCTGTCAACAAAATCAACTTTTCGGCTGACAAGGCCGCCGCGATTTCCCCCGCCACCGTATCGGCGTTGATATTGTAGGCCTGTCCGTCTTCGTCGGCAGCGACACTAGAAATGACGGGAACGTAGTTACTTTGCACGAGAGACTCGACTAATTTTGTGTCGATCGCGTTCACTTCTCCTACGAAGCCAATGCCTTCTTGTCCCTGGGGACGGGCTTTAATTAAATTACCATCTTTTCCGCACAAGCCGACAGCCGCGCCACCAGCTTGGTTGATGCGGGCCACTAAATCTTTATTGACTCGACCGACGAGCACCATTTCCACCACATCCATTGTCGGTGCGTCGGTGACGCGCAAGCCATCTTTGAATTGCGGTTCGATCCCCAGTTTGCCCAACCAATTGTTAATTTCCGGGCCGCCACCGTGAACGACGACGGGACGCAACCCCACGCAGGAGAGGAAAACGATATCGCGGATCACCTTTTCTTTGAGCGTATCGTCTTTCATGGCCGCACCGCCATACTTGACGACGATCGTCCGGCCGGCGAACTGGTGGATGTAGGGAAGGGCTTCGCTGAGAACGCGCACCCGCGTGGCTTCAGCTTTTTGGAAATATTCGGTGGTTTCGATAGCGGTCATGGCAACATTAAGGGCAAGCTAAACCAAAGTATAGCCCATTGCCGATCGCCTGTCTTGGCTGAGCGCAGAGTTTGTGACGATTTCTTAAAAATCGGATCCTCTGAGGTTAAAATGGAATCCGCACACCAACACAGAAGCCGGAGAAGATTCGTGTCTACTCGTAGCTATGCCATCTTGGGAACCGGGGCGATCGGCGGATTTTATGGGGCAAAACTGCAAAAAGCGGGAGTAGATGTCCATTTTTTGCTGCGTAGCGACTACGAGTTCGCGCGCGACAACGGTTTGCAAGTCGAGTCGGTTCAGGGAGATTTTACCCTACCGGAAGTCAATGCGTACCGCAGCGTCAATGAAATGCCTCGGTGCGACGTGGCGATCGTCGCCTTAAAAACCACCCAAAACCATTTACTGCCCGATCTGATTCCTCCAGTTTTAAAGGATGATGGCGTGGTATTAGTCTTACAAAACGGACTGGGAATCGAAGACGAAGTGGCGCGAATTGTCGGGGTCGATCGCGTTTTGGGGGGCTTGTGTTTTATCTGCTCTCATAAGGTCGGGCCGGGTCGTATTCGCCATCTCGACTACGGAAATATTAGCATCGCTGAATACAAGATCGAGTACGCATCTGGTGGGGTCACGCCGCGAATGCACGATATCGCCACTGATTTTGAAACGGCGGGAATTACCATTCGCTTAGAACCGGATTTGCTTTTAGCCCGGTGGAAAAAGCTGGTTTGGAACATTCCCTATAACGGCTTGTCTGTGGTCTTAAACGCTCAAACTGATGAGTTGATGCAAAATGCTCATACCCAACGTTTGGTGAAGCAAGTGATGCTGGAAGTGACCGCAGCAGCAGCAGCTTACGGCCGCGATATTCCGGCAACTTTCGTCCAGAAAATGCTCGACGATACGGCCAAAATGACTCCCTATTCGACAAGCATGAAACTCGATTACGATGGGGGACGATCGCTGGAAGTCGAGGCCATTTTTGGGAATACGATTCGTGCCGCGATCGATGCGGGGGTTGCCATGCCGCAAGTGGATATGTTGTACCGCCAGCTAAAGTTTTTGGATCGAAAAGGCCAAAGCACAGTCTAAAATTTGTGACGATTTTATGACTATAGCTATCCAAATGATAGCATATCGGACATCAACAAATGCACTCCCCCATTTAAAAGTGCTGTCACTACCGCACCGATAATGGTTCCGTTTGCCATGGCAACGTTTTTTCGCCGTTTTAGAATGAGAATGGCAGGAAGAATATAAATCAGTTGCAGCAAGAAGAACCAACGGACGATCGCGATCCAGATTTTTAGCGCCGTGTACGCATTGGCAAATACTCCCGCAGAAGATAAGATCGCGATCGTCGCAAACACCAAACCGATGGCGATCGCGTGCAGGAGAAAGGTGGCGACAAACCCCAAGACAATGCCTAAAATCGTATTTTTACGTTCCATAGCGGGGATATAAGGAAAGAAAAAATCAATCGTCGTTATGTTCCCACCGTGCCGATCGCGAGGGAGAAAAGGCGATCGCACCGACAATACATCCCGTCCCCGTTCCCATGGCTAGCATCGTACCAACGGGAAGACGAATGGAACGAAATGTCAGAAATCGTAGCGATGCGGGTGTGGTATTTTGAGACGCAACAATGGCGATCGTCACCGCAGTGACAGCGACGACGATCGAGGTTAAAAATGGGGCAAGTTTGTTCATGGAAAAAACAGGATTGCGTTCCTTACCTATAATATCAGATCCGGCCGAACAGTCACGGTATTTGTAGGGGCTAAGCATTCGCACAAGTTAACGAACGATTTTACCGATAACTAAACAGGGTGAATGCTTCGCCCGCCCAGGTGTATCAAATTGTAGCATTGATTAACCGGATTTCATATAACTCGATCGCAGGCGATCGAACAGTTGGGCATCGAGTTCGTAGCCAAACATTTGCGCCATGGCTTGCAGTTTCGAGGTGCTAGAAATGCCGCGATCGTCGAGCCAAGGCAAGAGGGTAAAAATTTTTCCCATCAAGAAAATCTCTAAGGCTTCTGGGTTGTATTGAATGCCTTCGGTGCGATGAAATTCGTGAGGAACTAACATCGCCGCGTAGCGTGCCAATTCTCCGGCTTTCCAATCGAGTAAAATCGGCATATACGGATAAACTGCATCCAAACGCACGAACCACAACCGCACTTCAGGAATTTCGGAGAGTTCTCGCGGATCGCCGGGTTCGCGGGAATAGTCGATGTCAAACTGCACCGATCCGAGGCGATCGGCGATCGCGTTTTCTGTTAAAATAGGTTCGATCTGGCTAGTAGCGGGGGTTAAATCCAGGGTTTCGATGGCGGTAGAATTGAGAGCGATGACGATCGACATAAAGATTAGCGCGATGTAGTTAGCATGGCAGGTAACTGTTCGGATTATATCAGGTTCGGTTTGTAGGGGCGAAGCATTCGCACAAGTTAACGAACGATTTTACCGATAACTAAACAGGGTGAATGCTTCGCCCGCCCAGGTGTATCAAAAACCGCCCTCGATCCGGGTAGGATTATTTCATTATAAATTTCCTTGCAAATTTTGACAAGATGGTTGCAGTAGGCGATCTGAGGCAATACTATCGCAGGGCTGAATCCTTACAGACATTGACTTCGCGATTTCTAATTGCTATAATTTCCTGGGTACTGTCCTCGATCTGTACAATTTTATACGATCGCTTGGGAATACGATCGCGATCGACGCGCAGTACAGGCATGGTATTTTCGGGATAATCCCAGGGACGAGAAAAGCCAACCGTAATATTCCATCGGTTTGAGGTGTCATCAAACTCAACCTCCTCTAATCCTAAATTGGTCACTTTTTCGGGTTCAAAAATATCTCTAGCATACTCCAATGCTAGACAGACTGCCGATTTAACATCCATATTTTGTTCTCTAAATGTAGCAACTCCATTATAACCATGTTTCAACAAAAGCGATTCGCGAATCGCCCCTACAAAAGATGGGGCAAATGCCACCCGTCCCTACATCAATGTTATCGGGTTTCTTGTTTGCGATCGTCAGTTTTGGAAATGTTTTTGCTTTGAGGACGATCGCGTCAATCACTTCGCTATTCTTTTCCCTCCATGTTGTCGCAACAGCAGGGAATTTGTCACCACGCTTACCGAACTCATGGCCATGAGTGCGGCGGCGCTTCCCGGTGCTAAAATGATGTTGAAGTGAGGGAGTAAAACGCCGGCCGCGATGGGAATACCTGCTACATTATACGCGAAGGCCCAGAAAAGATTTTGGCGAATTTTGTTAAAGGTCGATCGACCGCGAGCGATCGCTTCTGCTACGTCGAATAGGCGATCGCGCACTAACACCACCTGGGCCG
>CAKZKB010000649.1 GCA_937121005.1 uncultured cyanobacterium
TCAGGGGGAAGAAAATCTACACCCCCGACTTTTCGCAGAATTCAGAATTTCGAGAACCCCATCCTAATTCATCTTACCTCCAATCGAATTGTGACCAAAAATTCATCTGTGTCTATCCTATTCATCTGTGGTTGCAGATACCCATGGGAGAGGGCGAGGCATTCGTCAACTGATTTGTCTGCGATTTCTTCACGTACTTGTACGAATGCCTAGCCCCTACAGGATTTTATATGCGATCGACCGGAATATCAAGAGGCCCGCTTGCGAATGCGGCTGACATCTCCCACTGGAATCGACGCGATTAACTGTTTCGTGTAATCTCGTTTGGGATGGCGATAAATCTGCTCTGCGGGGCCGATTTCCTCAATTTTACCTCGGTTCATCACTACGATGCGATCGCTCATAAACTTGACAACGCTCAAATCGTGGGAAATGAAAATATAGGTCAGACCGAACTCGGACTGCAACTCTTTGAGCAAGTTTAACACCTGGGCCTGCACCGACACATCTAAGGCCGAAACCGACTCGTCACAGATGATAAATTTGGGGTTGAGTGCCAGCGATCGCGCGATGCAAATGCGCTGTCGCTGTCCGCCAGAAAATTCGTGGGGGTAGCGATCGATCCAAGCGGGATCGAGTCCGACGCGATCGAGTAAATAGGCCACGCGATCGCGATTTTCCTTGCGACTATTTTGCGGACGATGAATTTTTAGCGGTTCTACCACTGCCGATCCAATGGTCATGCGTGGGTTAAGCGAACCAAACGGATCTTGGAAAATGACCTGCATATCTTGGCGCAATTGTCGCAAACGATTGCTTTTCAATTGCGTCACTTCTACATCTTCAAATTTGATGCTACCGTCCGTCGGTTCGATCAGCCGTAACAGGGTTCGCGCTAGCGTGGTTTTACCGCATCCCGACTCGCCGACTAACCCTAACGTTTCCCCTGGATAGACGTTGAAGGAGACATCGTTTACAGCCATAAAATAGCGCTGCGTGCGTCCGAATGCGCCGCGAATGGGGAAGCCGACGCGCAGATTTCTGACATCGAGTAGCGGCCGATCCAATTGTAATTCTTGCAGGCGACTGGCGATGACTTCTGCGGGGACTTCTTGCTGTACAATGGTGGCATTGTCGCTGCGCTTCTCGATAATTTCCACCTCGCCTGCGGCTGTGGTTTTCACTTCCATAAAATCGGCCACAGTGGGTAAAAACGCCATGCGGCGATCGGGTTGGGGACGACAAGCCAGCAACCCTTTAGTATAGGGGTGTTGGGGACGAGAAAAAATATCGATCGCCGTCCCGACTTCAACAATTTTACCGCGATACATGACGGCTACGGTGTCAGCAATTTCGGCAATGACACCCAGATCGTGGGTAATGAAAATAATCGACATTTGCCGACGATCGCGCAGTTCTCGAATTAAGTCTAAAATTCGCGCTTGTACGGTGACATCGAGTGCGGTTGTTGGTTCGTCCGCAATCAAAACGGTGGGATCGCAGGCGATCGCCATAGCAATGGTGACGCGCTGAATTTGTCCCCCGGAAAGTTGGTGCGGGTAGCGATCGAGAAAGGCAGATTTTTGGCGGTTAACTTGTTGTAAAATCTCTCGTTGGGAGGGTTCGGATTCTCCCGAAAGTTCCTCGATCGCGCTTTTTTCCAATTCCGCATCCGGGGCAATTAATTTGACCTCTTGCAAGGCCGCGATCGCCTGTCGTTTGGCCTCGGCTTTAGAAATATTTCGATGCTGGCAAATCGCTTCGAGCAATTGAAACCCAATGGTGTATACTGGATTGAGAGCGCTCATCGGTTCTTGGAAAATCATGGCGATTTCGCCGCCTCGATAGCGCTGCATTTGCTTGGAGGATAGGCTTAGCAAATCGACGGGTTCGCTGTTTTCGTCACTGCGAAACCAAATTTCTCCCTCGGCAATTTTTCCTGGTGGAGAGGGAATTAACCCCATGGCTGCTAGCGAAGTCACCGACTTTCCCGATCCGGACTCGCCGACGATCCCCAGGGTTTGTCCCCGTTTGAGATCGAAATTGATGCCATCAACAGCTTTGACGAGTTGTTCGTCGGTTTGAAAGTGGACGCGCAAATTGCGAACGCTCAGCACGGTGTCGCTCATAGCAGTGGTGAAGTTACCGAATGTGCAGCCAACATAGACAGGCTTGCCTTTAGCATAGACAATATCACGGACTGCGATCGTATTTTTCAGTACGATCGCCCTACTGCCAAACGACAACGGTGCGATCGCAGGCCCCCACTAGCATCGTTCCAGCGCGATCGAAGGTCAACGCATTCACGGCCCCAGTATGGCCCCCAAGACGATCGATCGCCGTTCCGTTGGATAACCGCCACAAGATCGGTGTCCCGTCGCGCGATCCGCTTGCCAAATAGCGACCGTCGGGACTGAAGGCGACGGCGTTTACGCGCTTTTGATGGCCGTTGAAGGTCTGCAACTCAGCCCCAGTGCGCGTATCCCACAGTCGCACCGTCGTATCCGTACTGCCACTGGCTAACATTGTACCATCGGGACTGAACGCGATCGCGCGGACAGATTTTGTATGGCCTTGCAAGACGCGCAATTGTTTTCCAGTTCGCACCTCCCACAGACAAATTGTGGTATCGTCGCTAGCACTGGCTAAAATGTCGCCATCGGGACTGAATGCTACTGCTTTGACTCCTGCTAGCAATCCCGAATGTCCGCGCAGAGAAAACATTTCTTGACCCGTATCGAGTCGCCACAATTTTACCGTTTTGTCGTCGCTACCGCTAGCGACAATTTGCCCCTGGGGATGAATGGCGATCGACTGGACGGAGTTTTTATGTTCTCGTAGCGTGCGACGACGGGATCCGGAGTTTGGATTCCCTAAAAATAGAGTTTTGAGACCTTCAAAAATGCGATCGGCTAACCCTTCATTCACCGGCCAAAACTCAACAGCGTTGAAATAGTTACCGTTGACCAACAGTTGGCCGTCGCGAGTCAGATCCACTGCGCCAACACTGCTACTACTGACGATCGTCCGCAGCAAAAGACCTTCGGGTAACTGCCACAATTTTATCGTCCCGTCGGCACTCCCACTGGCTAAAATCCGACCGTTTCCCGACAAACTCACCGACAGCACCGATCCGGTATGGCCGCGCAAAGTTAAGGCGCAATTCCAAACGCGATCGCGCTTTTTTGACACCGCTTCGGTGCGATATTGTTTGGGAACAGATGGGGGTGGCTGCGGCGATGCGGGCGGGTGCAGATCTCTGAGAATATCCGCAGCACTACTATAGCGCAATTTTGTCGCCGTTGCCAGCATTTTATCCAAAATTTTACCGAGTTCGTCGCTGACTGAGACGGTTAAGAAATCTCTCCAGATCCAATCGCCATCAGCAACAGAATAGAGGTTAAACGGTTCGACTCCAGTCAGCAAGCAGATACAAGTGACACCCAAACTGTAAATATCGCTCGCAAAAGATGCCTTACCTAACGCCTGTTCGGGGGCGGCGTATCCCGCACTGCCGATAACCGTTCCCGTGACTGTTTTTGAGGTGGGGTTGGAAAATTTTGCTGCGCCAAAATCAACGAGGACGAGATTGCCCGATCGCCCTCCTGTTTTGCTAAACTTGCGGATAATGTTTTCGGGTTTGACATCTCTGTGAATGACCCGGCGATCGTGGATGAATTGCAGTACCGGAAGCAAGTCATCGAGGAGTTGGCGAATGTCGCTTTCGGTAAAAATGCCTTCCTCGTCGAGTACCTGTTCTAAATTGCGACCGTCGATAAATTCTTGAACTAAATATTGTCGCCGATCTTCAGTGAAATAAGCCATCAGTTCGGGAATTTGCGGGTGCTTTCCCAACTCTTCTAAGCGCACTGCTTCGCGATCGAACAATTCGGTGGCTTTGCGAATATTTTCTGTACCTTGCGCTTGGGGAAAAAACTGTTTAATGACGCAGTGAGGTTGAGAGGGTTTGTCTTCGTCAACGGCTAAAAACGTGCGTCCGAACCCGCCTTCTCCTAACGGTTTTAGGGCGCGATAGCGATCGCGCAAACGTAACTTCGCCCCGCAAGTTTGGCAGAAGCGATTTGGCGGGGGATTTTGCGGTTGCGAACAGGCAGGATTGAGACAGTAACTCATATCAATATGCAAGCATCCAGGTGACACTGAAAATGGCTGTAAAGATTCCCCTTACGACAAGTTACATCAGTATTATACAACTTTCTGGGGTCGGTTCGCATTAAATCGTCTGGCCGGAAACACCATGGATACAAGTTCCTGGCTTCAGACTTACCGATTAAAATTTTTAATTTTTAATTTTTAATTTTTAATTTCGCGAAGCGGCTCGCATTTTCCGGATCGAATTAAGCCGACACGACGGGCGATCGCCTCTGTTTTCGAGTCGAACGGGCCCCATTTTTCCACAACTTCGCCGTCAAGGTTGCCCGCGTTCGGGACAATTTCGCACTGTCCCGCCGGACGTTTAACGATCGTCCAAGTTTGTGAAGTTTCCATGAGCATTGTATCCTCAAGCGCGTTCCGTTCCGGATCGGCAAACCCACCTTGCGTATCGAGGTTTAGATTGTTCGATACGAAGTGGGTTACGATGTCTAAATCTCTTGCCTTTATTTTACTCGCTGTTGCCACCCTAGGCTCGGTTAGCTGGACGCTTATCGGTTCCTCACCCTCAAGTGTCAGCACCCCGATCGCCCAAGACGAGACCGACTCTCCCCCTCCCGGAAGCGATCGCCGCAACAACAATCAAACGATTGTCGGTTGAGATTTTCCCTCGCCAATTATAGCAATTAATGCGGTTTATTTCGACTGCGATCGAGCGCGATCGCAGTTTTTCGGGCGTTCGATCGGGCAACCTGAATTTTTAGTTTACACGATCGCGGGGACATTGGCATAGTAGAATATCAGTTAACTGCAATGTCGCGCCTATGTATACTTCCCGGATCGAACAACTGCCCGACGATCGCGGCATAAAAATCGCGATCGATCGAGACTCTTCTCCTATATCTTATGCCGACGTTGTACGGGCTTGGCGATCGGATGCCGATTTTCGCTCCTTTTTTAACAACTTGCTAGCGTCTGCACCCTTTACCGCCTTTCGGTGGGAAACCCCACCCGTCACTGTCGAGACTGCGGGGCGATCGTTTGAATTTGTGGTTCTCGATCGCCCCAGTTTAGCCTATTGCGATCCCGATGCGAATCCGTTTAGCGAACATTTTAGAAATGCCGATCGAGACGGGGCGATCGCGTTTCCAAACCTGGGTGGCGACGCACTTTTAATTGTACCGCGTCCTAGCGAACCGCTTTCGGCTTACGCGCATTTAGCCGCTTTTGTTCG
>CAKZKB010000650.1 GCA_937121005.1 uncultured cyanobacterium
TTTTTCCCGGCTATAAGCGAGAAACCGGGTTTCTCTGTACCACCTGAATGCTTACCGTCAGTTGTACTGAGGCGGGCAATGCCCGCCCTACGTTTTGGTGGAGCAATTCGATAAAATTAGAGATTGCAGTCCATCTAACACCGCCAGCACCATTGAGCGACTTTTTGCCACAGACGATCGTCGGTTTGGGCAACCCCGGCCCCACCTACGATCGCACGCGACACAACATCGGTTTTGCCATCGCCGATGCTTTAGCCCGATCGCGATCGATCTCCCTCAGCGACACCCGCAAATTTAAGGGGGAGTTTGGCGAAGGACGATCGCCGAATGGGGGCAAACTCCGCATTCTCAAACCCCTCACCTACATGAATCGATCGGGCGAAGCGATCGTCGCCACGATAAACTGGTATAAATTACCCCCCGAATCGGTGTTAGTGGTTTACGACGACATGGATCTGCCCGTCGGTCGGTTGCGGTTGCGGCTGTCGGGATCGGCGGGGGGTCACAATGGCATGAAATCGGCCATCGCCCATTTAGGAACCCAAGACTTCCCCCGACTGCGGATCGGCATCGGCAAACCTCCCATTAGGGGCGATCGCACCAACTCCCACGTCTTGGGAAAATTTGCCCCTGACGAAGTGCCAATTATGGCGCGGGTGGTGGATTTGGCCGTTGAGGCGATCGAATTCAGTCTCAAAGAAGGAGTCGAAAAAGCGATGAGCCTTTACAATAATCGCAATGCTGCCGAGTCGTAGCTGAGGTGGACAACCCCCAAGCGATCGGGCTCGTCGTTCGCTTCTGTCTAACTTCAGAAGCATTGGTCATTGTTCATTGCTCGTTAGATGAGTGGCAAACTACCCAAAACAACTGCACAAGTGCGCGTTACCGACCAGTCTTGGCATCGCGGCGTTCTCGTCGGGGAAGTCACGGCGGGGGATTTTGCGTGGCAGTTCGAGTGGAATTTTCGCCGGGGACGGCTGCAAGTCGTTCCCTCTCACGGACGGGCCTTGATCGTGGAACCGTTGGGGCGATTTTTGGAAAAGTGGGACTACCGCTTGGAACCGGGGGGCGACTATTCGTTTACTATTCGCGCCCGGTTTTAAGAACGCGATCGGCGACAGCGCACCGATCCCGCCTCGAAAAAAATCTTAAATTTTTATGAAGGACGAGCGTTATTCCTTTCTTTTTTATGCTATATTTTATATAATGGAAATATTTGCAAAAATTTTTGAAACAGCCACTATTCTCATTATAATATAGAATATCACGAAGTCAACCCAAAAGCAACCCCCCTTTTCTAAAAAAAATTCCCAATTTTGGCTGGTGTTGTGAAAGTAGACAAGAAGCCAAAATCAGCTTACGATCGTACTCGTTACTGAGGTTGCCAAACGCAAAGTATGCGATCGCCTCTTGTTGTTGCCTTTATATTCGGATCGATCGCCGCCTCTCCTGTCGCGGCCCAAATCGTCCCCGATACCAGTTTACCTCAAAACGCGATCGTCGTTCCCAATGGCAATACGTTTGTCATCGACGGTGGTACGACGGCCGGAACGAATCTGTTTCACAGCTTCTCCGAGTTCTCCGTTCCCACAGGTACAGAAGCCTTTTTTAACAATGCCACCAGTATCGATAATATCATCACTCGCGTCACCGGGGGCAATATTTCTAACATCGATGGGTTAATTCGTGCCAACGGTAGCGCTAACTTATTTTTACTCAATCCCAACGGCATCGTATTTGGCGAGAATGCACAATTGGCGATCGGCGGTTCGTTTTTAGGGAGTACCGCCGAGAGTTTGCAATTTGCTGATGGGTTTGAATTTAGCAGTCTTGCACCGGAAGCGAATCCCATTTTAACGGTATCCGTTCCCGTTGGTTTGCAGATGGGATCGAATTCAGGCGCGATCGCCTCAGAAGCCAACCTCACCCTCTCCCCAGGGCAAACCCTCTCTTTCATCGGTGGTGAAATTAGTCTCAACGGTGGGGTTCTCCAAGCACCGGGAGGGCGCGTGGAATTAGTTGCCACCGCCGCTCAAACTTACCCCATTCATGAGGATCCCATTTCCCTAGTCGATCCCGGAAACATTCTGCTGTCAGGGGGAGCATCCGTCGATGTGAGTGGTGAGGGAGGCGGATCGATCGTTGCGGGAGGCGATCGTCTGGATATGGTCGAGGGCTCCACCTTGCGAGCTAATACGCTAGGGGCTGGCGATGGCGGCAACATCGATATCCAGGTGCGCCAACTGACTCTCAACGATGGCTCGTTTATCGAAGCCACTGTGGAGGAAACGGGGGTGGGGACTGCCATTAATATTCGGGCGACGGACTCCGTAACCATTACGGGGATGGGCTACGCAGACTTGCAACAGCGCTTTGTGGTTGCGGCCCTGTCAGGAACCTTCCAACCGGGAGACCGGACGGCGGGCCTGTTCGCTAGCGTTTCTGGGGCGGGAACGGCGGGCGACATCACGGTTGAAACAGGCAACTTGCGGTTGGAAAATGGAGCCTATATCTCTGCCCCCACATTTGGATCGGGCCCGGGTGGGAACGTGACATTGCGAGCCGATGAAGTCCGGATTGAGGGATCGGCCGTGACGACGACAGTGGCTATGGGGGTTACGGGCACCGGCGGGCGGCTCGATGTGGAAGGGCGATCGCTGGTGGCACGCAATGGCGGCTTTTTAAGCACCACGACCCTGGGATCTGGAAACGGAGGCGATCTGCGCGTTCGCACCTCGGAAACAGTGGATTTGCAAGGTACATCCCTGGACTCGATCGTTCCGACAGGCTCGATCGTCGCGACAGGCTTGTTCGCCAACTCCATAGTAGGAACAGGAGCGTCTGGTGATATTTCACTTGAAACCGATCGCGTCATTCTGGGCGACGGGGGCGAAATTTTCACTGGAAGCGGTGCTGAGCGATCGCAGGCCCAGATTCCTCTTGGGGGGACGGGGGGCGCGATTGATATTGTTGCCCGCGAAAGCATCGAAATTTTCGGACAATCGCCCGACGGCACGTTTTCTAGTGGCGTAGGAACAGAAACTTTTAGCAGTGCTGATGCCGGAAACTTGACGATCGTCACGCCCCAACTGGTGTTGCGTCAAGGTGGCCTCCTCTCGGTGGATAGCAACAATATGGAAAACGGGGGGAAGGCGGGCGACCTATCTGTTAATGCCCCCACGACAATCTACCTGGAAGCTGAGGGCACAATTGAGGCCCAGACCTTAAGCGGCGACGGCGGAAACATCCGCTTGCAAACATCAGATTTACAATTGCGTCGAGCCAGTCGCATTACGACTAATGCGGGGGGGAATGGTGGCAATATCAACATCGATACCGATACCCTCGTGGCATTGGAGAATAGCGATATTACCGCGAATGCTGAGGTGGGTTTTGGCGGACGAGTTAGCATTACGTCAACGGGAATTTTCGGGACTCAGTTTCGCGAGTTCTTAACTCCCCAAAGCGATATTACTGCCACGTCCGATCGTGGCGCGGAATTTAGCGGCGTGGTAGAAATCAATACCCCCGATATTGATAGTACCTCGGGATTATTTAACCTGCAAACGGAGACGATCGACGCTTCGGCGATCGCTTTCGACAGTTGCCGCGACTATGAAGGCAGCGAATTCTACTATACTGGAAACGGTGGCATTCCCGAAAACCCGCGCCAGTTCCTAGAAATACAAATGACGGTTGACGATTTAGGCGAAATTGTCCCTGTAGGGGTCAACGGCGTTGACCCTTCCTCGGTAGAAGAACGTCGAGGGCGAATGCCATTCGCCCCTACAGAAACGCTAACCGAAGCGACAAGTTGGACGATCGCCCCTAATGGTAAAATTGCGTTGGTGTCGCAAGTGACAACAGCAGCGACATTGCCGCAGCCCGAGTGCGACTAAAAAGGCAATCGCGGATTTTTAAGATTTGTAAAGAATGGGGTTTAGGGATTGCTTTTTTATGATATATTTTAGATAATGGGAATAGTTGCAAAAAATTTTAGAACAGCTACTATTCCCATTATGATATAGAATATCACGAAGTCAACCCCAAAGGCAACTCTTTTTTCTAAAAAAATTTCCCAATTTTGACTGGTGTTGTGAAAGTAGACAAGAAGCCAAAATCAGCTTACGATCGTACTCGTTACTGAGGTTGCCAAACGCGAAGTATGCGATCGCCTACCGTTGTTGCCTTTATATTTGGATCGATCGCCGCCTCTCCTGTCGCGGCCCAAATCGTCCCCGATACGAGTTTACCCCAAAACGCGATCGTCGCCCCCAATGGCAGCATTTTTGTCATTGACGGTGGAACCGCTTCTGGGGCCAATTTATTCCATAGCTTCTCCGAGTTTTCCGTGCCGACAGGGACAGAGGCATATTTTAACAATGCTGTCAGTATTAACAATATTATCACTCGCGTCACGGGTGAGAATATTTCTACCATCGACGGGTTGATTCGTGCCAACGGAACCGCCAGCCTATTTTTACTGAATCCCAACGGTATTGTATTTGGAGAAAACGCCCGCCTCGACATTGGTGGGTCATTTTTTGCCAGTAGTTCCGAAAGTTGGCAATTTGCCGACGGTAGCGAATTTTCGGCCACTGAAAGCATCACAAATCCTTTACTAACCGTTAGCGTCCCTATTGGTTTGCAACTGGGGGATCCCTATACTGGAACTGTTGAAAATCGAGGCAACTTAAGCGTCAATCCCGGACAAAACTTAGGAATAGGTGGCTTCAATATCAGCAATAGCGGTCAGTTGAGCGCCCCAGGGGGAACGGTACAACTGGTAGCTAACGAGATCGAGACCAGTGCATTAAATAACGTCAATCTCGGAGAAATTCTCACCAGTGGCGATCTGCTACTGCAAGGAAATAATAACGTTCGCATCGACAGCGATATTACTGGAGGAACGGGTAACCTCACCTTAGAATCGGGACGTGGGGGACGAATTGCCGAAAATCGGGCGATTGTATTAGAAGGTGGGGATTTTAGTGCCATTCTGAATAGCGAAAATGCCCGCGCCATCGGACGAGATGTGGAAGCGCCCGTCTTGTTTGTCGGCGGACAAATTGCCACTAATGGCGGGAACGTTCGCATCGAACCGGGTCGTTTTGGAGGAGAAGCGATCGTTTGGGTTGGCCGAGGTAAAATTACACTTGAATTGGTTTGGGATTGCGTAAATTTTTGATATGTTTTTGCCATTTTACGTTGTAGAGAATTTTGTTTTTGCTATTGTATTTG
>CAKZKB010000651.1 GCA_937121005.1 uncultured cyanobacterium
AGAAGTGGCCCTCCGCAAGCCGATCGTCGTCATTAAAGCAGGTCGTACCGAAGCCGCCGCCAAAGCCGCCGCCTCCCACACCGGGGCCTTAGCGGGTAGCGACGAGGTGTTGAATGCGGCCTTCGATCGCTGCGGCGTGTTGCGGGTCGATCGCCTGGCCCACCTGTTCTTTATCACTGAAGTCCTAGCCAAGCAACCGCGACCCAAAGGCCCGCGTCTGACCGTGATTACCAATGCGGGCGGCCCCGGTGTCCTCACCACCGATACCTTGATTAGCGGTGGCGGTAAATTGACAGAACTGGCCCCAGAGACGATCGAAGCGTTAAACCAAGTCTTACCGGCCCAATGGAGTCATGGCAACCCCATCGATATTTTGGGCGATGCGGATCCCGATCGCTACGCTAAGGCGTTAGATATTGTCGCCAACGATCCCAATAGCGACGGACTGCTAGCGGTATTGACTCCGCAAGCGATGACCGATCCCACTCGTACCGCCGAAGCCTTGGTCGAGTTTGCCCAAAAAGGAGACCGTCGCAAACCCTTACTCGCCAGTTGGATGGGGGGTGAAAACGTAGCCGCCGGGGCCGATCGCCTGGCGCAAGCGGATATCCCCATTTTCCCCTATCCCGACATTGCGGCGCGAATGTTTAACTATATGTGGCAGTACGATCGCAACGTGCAGAGTTTGTACGAAACGCCGCGTCTGTCGGCTATTGACTCGCAGGACTCGTGCGATCGCGTCGAACGGATTCTCGAAACCGCCCGCAAGGATAACCGTACCATTCTCACCGAATTCGAGTCCAAACAAGTCCTAGCCGCTTACGGTATCCCTGTCGTCCCTACCCACATTGCCCACACGGAAGCCGAAGCCGTGGCCGCAGCCGAAACAATGGACTATCCTGTGGTGTTGAAACTGCTATCGGATACCATTACCCACAAAAGCGATGTCGGCGGCGTACAGTTGAACCTCCCGGACGCAGAAGCCGTGCGTCGGGCGTTTTGTCAAATTCGCGAAAACGTGACTGCGGCCCATTCTGCGGCTGATTTTGGCGGCGTGACCGTGCAACCCATGGTACAACGCAAGGGTTACGAAGCGATTTTGGGTAGCAGTTTGGATCCCCAATTCGGCCCGGTGTTGCTGTTCGGAACTGGGGGCACCCTGGTGGAAGTGTTCCGCGATCGCGCTTTGGCGTTACCGCCTTTGACCACAACTCTGGCCCGGCGGATGATGGAGAAAACCAAACTCTACCGGGCTTTGCAAGGGGTTCGCGGGCAAAAACCCGTCGATATTGAAGCGTTGGCGCAAATTCTCGTCCGTTTCTCCCAACTGGCGATCGAACAGCCTTGGATTGCCGAAATCGATATCAATCCCATGCTGCTGTCGGCCGATGGTATCCTAGCTCTAGACGCGCGGGTGTTGCTGCACAGTGCCGATACGGATTTGTCCAGCTTGCCCCGGCCGGCGGTGCGTTCCTACCCGCATCAGTACGCGACTTCTTGGCGCGATCGCGCTGGGGAAGAGTGCGTCATTCGTCCCATTCGCCCGGAAGACGAAGACATGGCGGTGAACTTCCACCGCAGTTTGTCGGAAGAAAGCGTCTATCTGCGTTACGCTCACAGTATCAAACTCAGTCGCCGCCTAGCTCACGATCGCCTGGCCCGCTTGTGTTTCATCGACTACGATCGCGAAATTGCCCTGATTGCAGTCTACAACACTGACGACGGCCAAGATCTGGCTGGAGTTGCCCGCCTAAGTCGCTTACACGGTGACGACGATGCCGAATTTTCCCTCCTCGTCAGCGATACCTACCAACGCCGGGGCCTGGGGACGGAATTGCTCGATCGCCTCATCGACGTGGCCCGCCAAGAAGGAATTACAGCCCTCGTCGGTGACATTTTACCGAGCAACGATGCCATGCAGCGCATCTGCAAGCGTTTGGGTTTTGAACTCTCCCACCCTCAAGACGACATGGTAAAAGCCCATCTTAACCTAACTGCGGCCCCGGTTGCGGCCCGGTGAACTTGCGGGTTTTGCGCACATTTGTTCGCATTTTCAACCGCAGATGAATTAGGATGCTTGAAGGGGTGGTACTGCTTTGCAAATTAGTCGTCTGACAACTCCCCATGCCTCCACTTCGCTACGCTGCGTTAAAGGCAGGGGGTTCTCCGGGTTGTCGTTCCTTTCTCGGACTCTCGCGCAACGGCTACAGCATTCCGAATCTGAGAACGATTAACCCAGAGCTTTCGTGGCGATCCTCTCTAACGCATTGCTACGTTGATTTACCGAAGGCAAACCGACTGTCCGCCGAACCCGCACAAGCGAACAGAAACAAACACATAACAACGGTCTGGACTTTGAATGCCATTTTGCTTCCCCGCCGTATCGGTCGCGTGGGTTGGGTACTACGATCGAGGAACTAATTTATTGCAGCATACCACTATGCCGCAGCTGCTC
>CAKZKB010000652.1 GCA_937121005.1 uncultured cyanobacterium
CGAAGGCGATCGAACTGGTCGTTAACCGTCACCTTGATAAACCAGCCCAAGCCCGCCGCCGCCGCACCGAGCAACCCGACAACCGTTACCAGCATCTCGATCCAATTCATAGCGGCCTCCGAACGACAATCGTTTCCTCGTCAGAGAACGCGATCGCGTTTTCGTACAGGATTACAGCCGTTGGCATCACCCCCTCCGCATCGGGAATTTGGATCGGGCGGCCCGGCAGATCCAAACGGACGCGATCGCTCTCCAGGCTTAAATACTCGTCCCGGCCGCCATCGAAAATCCCCCACCGCCTCAGAGGGTGTCTGAATAGTAACAATTACTCAGTTAAGTCTGCGTAAATTTTGCCAGTTACGGCAGGAGGGAGACAAAGAAAAACTGATGGGTTACAAGGGAGCCGGGTTACGGCAGTTGTTGCATCGAGCCGCCGAGCGACAGGTAGACTTGTCCCGATTGTGGGTGATTCTTGTCGATGGCGGTTACATCGGTGAGAAACTGGTGCGCTGGGTGATGGACACCTGGGGCTGGATATTGGAAAAGGTGCTACGACCTCAACAGCGTCGCGGCTTCTGCCTCGTGCCCCGTCGTTGGGTTGTTGAGCGCACCTTTGGCTGGTTCCGGTGGTGTCGTCGCATGAGTCGTGATTATGAGGTTCGACCCACCAGTGCCGAAACTTGGATTTATTTGGCATCGATTCGCTTGATGTTGCGTCGGCTCGGAGCTCGAGAGCGACCCTTGCCCGACCTACCGGAGACTTCGTAGGCATTTTTTACTATTCAGATAACCTCTCGGTTCGCCATTGAGTTCGCCAACGCCATCTGCATCGAGTTGGGCGATCGCGCCCCCGATGCCGAGTAACAATAACGCGATCGTCTCTAAGGCGATCGCCCTTTTCCCTGATGCTCTATCGCCCCTTACTACTGGGAAAGCGGCTAAATCGCTGCCAAATTACCGTTCGCGAACGCGAGGAAAAAATGACCACCGAAAACAAGATTGCCTCAACTTCTCTGCTAGAAGCCGCCTGCGACATCATTGATGCCCACGTGCAGGTCGTTAAGGCGAAACATACGCAATCGTATGGGCGTACAATATGTCTCCCATTGTTTACAAGTGCAAGCGACTTTAATCCGAGTAAATCCATACGCGATCGTCTCTGAGGCGATCGCATTCCCTCACCCCCTAGAAACAATGACCGATTCTATCATCGATCGCTTCAACCAGATCCATTTTCACGACAAAACGATGTCGTTTGTCGTCATCGACAAAGAAACCGGGACGATCGTCGGCCCGTTCGACTCAAAAGAAACCGCCGAAAACTGGGGCGAAAATTGGGGCGAAAATTACGGCCACGACTGGGATTTAACCGTGCTAGTCCCGGCTCCATATGCTGAGTTCATTCAACGAGTTATCGAAGTCGATGAATAATTTCAACCTGTCTTTGAAAGACGCGATCGCGATTCAGTTGTTCGTTAAGTGGGTGAAGTGTGAAGACTCAGACCCCGACACGATTTATATGGCGGTTCGTTCGACAATAGCGGCTGATACCCTTACCCGCCAACTGCGATCGCGATCGGTTGTTTTCTCACCGTTTCCCCCAGTCGAGGAAACCGCGATCGACCCCCTTTGGTGTCACGTTGTTAACCCCCATTCTACACTATGAAACCCAGAACCAAAAAAGGCCGAGGCAACCACGCTTACGTTGACGCAATAGTCGAGGTAGGAGCGGATGCGGCTTTGACCGCCAACGGTCACACGCCTATGGCTATCTACCTCGTCAAAACCAAATCCGGCTTGTCAAAAGACACCGAAGACAAACACAAGCACGGCGTTGTCATTGGCATCTGCCTATCCCATTGTACCGAGCCGCAGCGCCAACTTGTCGAGAAGTTCATCTCCGAACTGGACGCGATCGACCAACAGCAATCGTAACATTTTTACCAAGGTTTATCAATGGCACGAAAGCGAAAACCGAAACAGTGGCAAGTTCAAAACAAGCAACCTAAAGCCGTACCCAAACCCGACCAGGGAATGAAGCAATTTTCCAAATTCTGCATTTTATTGGGGAGCAAACTTGCCTACACGAACCATC
>CAKZKB010000653.1 GCA_937121005.1 uncultured cyanobacterium
CGACACCTGCTGACACCTTTTGGCGAACGCTGCACGACTGCGTACCTAAACCCCCGTAGCGGGTCTTGGCCCCCTCGATCGTAAAATGGGATTGGCACGGCGACTTTTGTATGATTTAATAGAGGGAAATAGTGCGTACTGCGTTATGAAAAAAGATGAGACGGAAAATTTACAAGCCGTTGTGGAGCGCATTACTTTCCATTCGGAAGAGTCGGGTTACACTGTGGCTCGATGTCAAGTTCCGAGAGTGCGAGAATTAGTGACGAATGCGCTTCACACAGGTTAGTAACTTTGCCATTAAAGTTCCGAGTACGGGGTGAGAGTCGTCAGTACCCGAGATCGCGCCCCACCTATGCTCGTGTGTTAAGTTTTGTTACCGATCGCGACAATTGCCGTAAAAACTGACCCTACAGACAGATAGAAGAATAGAAACGACAAGCACCGGGCCGATCTGCACCCGGACAACTGACAATGACGATCGTTCCCCCCTCGTTAAATTCGAGCCCAACCTACCTGAGTCCCTGGCTTGATGGCATTGCCGAAGCTGATTGGCACGGTATCGACCCCGATCGGGCTGTCGATACGGAGTGGAACTTTAGAGGTCGAGTACAAGGTGGGGTACAGCGTAGCAAGCGTCTCGATCTGGCAAGCGCAGGCAAACACTTAGCACTGTTGGTGGGACTCAAACCCGCCGTCGATCCCAACGAAATGGATATTTGGGTGCAAATTTATCCTACAACTGGAAGCGATCGCTTGCCTTACAATCTACAGTTATCGGTTCTCGATGAGGCTTGCGAAACAGTTATGCAGGCGATCGCCCGCGAAACCAAAAACATTCAGTTGGAATTTAGCGGCCAACTGGGAGAACGATTTAGCATTCGAGTTGCTTTGGAAGATTTTAGCTTGACCGAAGCCTTTGTCATTTAATATCTAAATACATTATGAGGGTATGAACAGTGAAACGCATGGCTAAGCTAGTCGTACTGAAATTGGATGGAGACTTGAACCAGCACGGGTTCAAAGCAATCTTGGAAATCGGAGAAGAAGGTCAGCGCCCAGACCTAGAACTTCTAGGACAATTACCTGCCGATCGACACTTAGCTGAGAGCTTACAAAACCATTGGCATATTAAGTATCGTCAGGCGGGATCGCCCCATAGCCGTAAAGCCATTGCTGGCGATCGCCAAGAGCGCTTGCAAAAGCAATTTCAGTTTTTGAATTGGCGTATCCGGCCTGGGAAAGCCACCTATGACGGACACCTGACTCGCATCAAAGAATGCCAAGAATCTGCCTTAGAGCTAGAAGAGCAATTCCAAAAATGGTTGCGATCGGAGACATTTCAATCTTTAGATCTGCGCTTACGAGAAGAATTAAGCAAGGATGAGGAGATTCGGTTTCTCGTTCGTACTGACGACAATCAGATTAAAAAATTACCCTGGCACTTGTGGGACTTTTGTCGCCGCTACGCCCGCTCGGAAGTTGCCTTAAGCTCTCTGAGTTCGGTTAATTACAAGAAGTCTCAACTCAGCTTTAAGGATAAAGTCCGTATTTTGGCCATTCTCGGTCATCGCGAAGGCATTGATATCGATCGCGATCGTCGATTTCTAGAAGGTTTGCCTCAAAGTGAAGTCACCTTTTTAGTGGAACCTAAACGCCAACAAATCAACGATAAGTTATGGGAGCAACCTTGGGACATTATCTTTTTTGCCGGACACAGCGAAACGGAAGGCGAAACGGGAAAAATCTACATCAACCCTGAAGAGAGTTTAGAGATGCGCGATCTGTGGTACGGTTTGCGAAAAGCTGTCGATCGCGGCTTAAAACTGGCTATTTTTAACTCTTGCGATGGCTTGGGTTTAGCGCAACGTTTGGACGATTACGAGATTCCAGTGGCGATCGTCATGCGGGAATTAGTTCCCGATAAAGTCGCGCAAGAATTTTTGAAATATTTCCTCGATCGCTTTGTCAATGGGATGCCATTTCATCTAGCTGTTCGCGAAGCTCGGGAACAGTTGCAGGGACTTGAAAGTGAGTTTCCCTGTGCGAGTTGGTTGCCCGTAATTTGTCAAAGTCCGGCAGCATTTTATCCAACTTGGGTAAATTTAGAAACTGAAGAAGATACTGTCGAGACTCCTTTTCCCACTGCTACTGAAAATCCCAAGCCAGCACCGGAACCGATACTGAAGAAATGGCAAGCGCTCCTCCTTACCAGTATCTTAACCACTAGCTTGGTAATGGGTGTGCGATCGCTCGGTTTGTTAGAATTTTTTGAACTGAAAGCCTACGATGCTTTCATGCAAATGCGTCCGGCAGAACCACAAGACGATCGCATTTTAATTGTCTCGATTACAGAGAAAGATTTATACAATCAACCCGATCGCGGAAATGCTTCCATTAGCGATCGAAACTTAGAGCTTGTATTGGCAAAACTGGATGCTTTAGGTGCAAGGACGATCGGGTTAAGCCTAATTCGCAATTTTACCACAGATCCCCAGTACCCCGAACTTGCCCATCGATTGGCAAACAGTCCTAACTTTATTGGTGCGTGTTATTCTGGACTCGATAAGCCCGATTTTGAAACACTAGCGCCACCGCCGGAAATACAAGATATCGATCGAATAGGGTTTGGCAATATTAGTGAAGATGTAGATGGCGTAATTCGTCGCCAAATTTTAAGGCAACGCCCAGATGCTCCCTGTGATACGAGCATCTCTTTGAGTTTAAAAGTTGCAATGCACTACTTACAACAGATGGGGGTTCAAGTTACTGACACTTCACAGAACTATATAAAAATTGGAGATGTTGTATTGACAACTTTAGAGAAAGATAGCGGCGGTTATCACGAACTCGATAGTCGTGGCGATCAAATTATGCTCAACTATCGGGCAGGTAAGACAGTCGCCCGTCGAGTGTCTTTAGGAGATGTCTTAGAAGACAAGATCGATCCAGAGTGGGTCAAAGATCGGATAGTTCTAATTGGAACAACTGCGAGCATCCAAGCTAAAGTTTTCTCTACACCCATTTTTCATCAAGGGTTAGAGACTCAAAACAGACAGATGCCTGGAGTGCTTATCGATGCTCATCAAGTTAGTCAAATTGTCAGTGCTGTGCTTGACGATCGCCCCCTAATTCACAGTTGGCGGCCAGGACAAAAACTGCTTTGGGTTTTCGCTTGGTCGATCGCGGGTGCTTTGCTGGCCGTGTCAACCTTAAAGCGCCACAAATTTATCGCTTTCTTTATAATCGCTAGCTTTGGATGTGCTATATTAGGTATTAGCTATTGGCTGCTGCCGATCTATGGCTTGTGGGTTCCTTTTATCCCGGCAATCTTATCTTTCGTTGGCAGTGTGACAATTTTGATTTATTTAGCAAAGACAAACAAAACTTAACGTCATGAAGCTAACAGCAACATCTCCAATATCGATCGCAGTTTTGTCTTCAAGTTATCTAGTCCATTTAATATTGGGAGGAAATTCAGCATTTGCCCAAACACCAGACACACCAGACGATCGCGAACCCTTGATTTTTATACCGAGACAAGTATCTGAGTCTGATGATGCTCCTGGAGATACACGCAACCCTTATCCTCAACCCTCACCAGGAGAAGTCAACCACTGCGAAAACATCAAGGAACACCTTCAGGCCCTCGTTCCTGTCAGGGTTACTACCGTAGAAGAAAATAGCTCGTTTTCTGAAGTCCGCGAGAACATTATCGAACTAACTCTTGATGAAACACCAACGTTCTGGTTCTATATTCCCGAGCAAAACTCACTAACGGCAGAATTCAGTTTACTCGATGAAAACAGTTTTGAACTCTATACAAGTGGGGATCTTTCTTTACCGAGCGATCGCGGGTTCGTTGGGGTCACACTTCCTAACCATTTAGGAGAGGAAGAACTGTTACAGGTCGGTCAAGACTATCGCTGGCAATTTGATATTATTTGCAACCCCGATCGCCCCTCCTTAAATTTAAAGGTGCAAGGCTGGGTGCGACGTATTGAAGGAGGCGAAATCAACATCGATCTGCAAGAAGTAGAAGATGTTAATGTAGACTACACAATGCGCCGTCCAGATATCCTGAATCTGGCACGAGAAGGAATGTGGTACGATACCCTGACTCTCGTCGGTGCGAGTTATTACGAGAATCCTTCCGATCCAGAAATCGCCTTAGACTGGCAAACTCTCCTAGAATATATAGGATTAGAAGAGTATGCTGAAGTGACAGTTCGGGCCTTATATTTACCAGAAAGCGGGGAAAATGAGGAGAATCAGTAGTAGCGATCGCCTCCAAAATTACAACCAAAATTACAACCAATTCCCCACTAAAATATATGCAGCCCAGTCCAGAGGTTCTTGGTACTCTGTTGTTTCTAGCATTGCCAGTTGTGCTTGGCGCAGGGCTTCGACTTTATTCGGAATATCGGGATCGGCTAGGTTTTGGTAGAACTGTTGTACTAAAGCTGCACTGGAATTCTCGTTAATATACCATAAGGAGGCTAGGGTACTGCGAGCGCCCGACTGGATAGCGACACCAGCCAATCCTAAAGTTGCACGTACATCTTCTACCCCAGTGCGACAAGCACTCAAGACTAACAGTTCGATCGGATCGTATTGGTTCCTCCTTTGAGTCTGAAAAAGAAATTCCAAATCCTCTAAAAATAGCGAGCTATCCCAAGCCTCAATCCGGGTTTTTTCCGGATCCGAACTAAATTCGCCATGGGTTGCTAGATGGACGATGGAGAAAGACTTTGACCGGAGAGAGAATGCTAAACTATCACGAGTGAACCCTCGGTTCCGAAGATCTCGGACATCATTTAACGCATTTTCTAGATAATTTAATTGACGATCGACCCCAGAAAGTGGCTGTAAACCGCGATCGGGTAACGCCTCTGTCAGCCCTCCTGCAAGTACAGTTAAATTGAGATTTTCCAAAGGGGTAGGGTTGCTTAAACTTGTTCCTAAATTCATCACGACAGCATACTTTTGAAGTAAATAACACTTCCGATCGTCTCGACAATTTTCGTAGCGTAATGCTGACATGGGAACGTTACGGAAACGAGTATCGGGAACAAACACCAGTGTTTTTACCCCCTGCTGCTGAAGATCTTCTTCTACAGGGCGGACTAACCAATCGTATACTTCCTGGGAAAGACTAAAACTTTCTGGAGTAATTGTGCCTTTCTCAAACTGGTTACGGAGAACTTTCAATTTATCGAGAACTTCTGATTCAGATATCTGAGTTTCATAGAAAGCTAATTCGTCACTATTGGGTAATTTAGAAATTACCGCTACTTGCTCAGGTAAAATGATAGGATATATAATTGCGACTTGTTGCTCCCGTGCGATCGCGTCGAGAGAGCGAGGCGTGTTATCCTGTAAGTTACAGTCTAGAAAACTTTCAAGTTCGGCAAGTTGGAAATCGGCAATCGCCAGACGCGATCGCTCTAAGTTTGCTTGCGTTTGTAATGATTCTTGCAGTAAAATCTCCAAAAACTGCCGATACACCGGGTCAATTTTTTCCCGAAACGATAAGCGAATATCTAATTTATTTTTTGTTAATTCATTCCTCAAAGTTTTGAGATCTTCAATGGCAGCTTCGTAAGCGGAAATAGCAAGATTAACACTAGAGTCACTGCTTTTTAAAATTCGCCCCATTTGCCATTCCCATTGATAGGTAAGATAGGGTGCATCGGCTTCTCGGGCAAATTCGATCGCCCGTTGGGTATAGCTTTCAGCTTCACTGGATCGATCGCCTTTCACTTCGTAGAGCTTTCCTAACGTTCCTAAAACGTAAGACTGAGACGATCGATCTTGCAACTGTTCGGCTTGTTGTTGCCCCTCTTTCAATAAAGATTCGACTTCAGAAAAGGTTAACAAAGATAATTCTGAAGGTCGATCGCGATCGACAAGATCGCAGCGCATCACACTACAAGCAAGATTGATGCGAGCCTCGATCGCAATTCGGCTTGGGTTTAGCTCGTCAATCTGAGATAGAATAGTACGAGCCAATACTTGTGCATTGGTGTCAAACAGTTCGCCATCTTCAAGATGCACTTGCAAGCCCAATAAGTTTAACTGAGCTTGCAGCTTTAATCGAGGAGTTGTAGCCAAACTGACCGCATTTCGATAGTAATCGATCGCATCTTTAACCGATCCCTGACGATTGTCTGCACTTCGCTGTAAATCGCGATCGCGCCGCACTAACGATCGCTCAGTATTGCCTAAATTTAACAGAACTTCGCTTTGAATCTCATCCGAACCCAGAGTGCTAGAAAGTTGCCAACTCTTTTGTAGCACTTGACGCGATATTCCCAGTTCTCCAATCGATCGCAGTGCATTTCCTAGCGCCTGTAGAGACATGGCTTCTAGAACCGGATTCTCTTGACGATCGACCCGATCTAAAACTTGCTCCAAAAATTCACTTGTGGCTTCATTGGGCAACTGTTGTAATTCTTCCTTCAACGCTTCACAAGTATTGACTTGCGAACTCATCAACGGTAACATCGTATCGCACGATCGCCGATGAAATCCCAGAGCGTCGAGGGCGCGGGATTGATTGATTAAACTGCCAGTTAGTCCTTCCTCATCTTCGAGTTGGCGATACATTTCCGTTGCCATCTCCCAACTTCGATAGGCATTGTTAGCCTCTCCTAATGCTAACTCTAATTGCCCTCGAGTCGTTAAAATGGAGGCAGCTAACGGTCGATCGCCCGCATTTTCAATTCGTTCCCAAGAGCGATCGATGGCTGCTTCTGCGGCTTCCCAATCGCCCAATTTTTGATAAGTGAGAGACAGATAGTTATCGGCTAACGATCGAACGCGATCGCTGGTTCCCGGATCGCTAGCAACTGGCTCGATCGCGGATAAAGCCCCCTCGTAGTCTCCCTGGTGGTACAGCGATCGCCATTGCGCGATCGACTGTTCGGATGTGCTAGACTGAGTGACAACCGATACGGATGGCGATCCGTATCCCATCGCCACCTGGGGAATCCAAAGGGTTATAAAGGTTGCCAACACCCCCAATACAACCCATTTCCAATGTCGCCTTAAAATAGATCCGACTCGACGGAAAAGTAGAAGCCTTCTTCTTGCCATGAGTCACCTCGATCGTCAACTTCAACTAATGGAATTCCCCAGTCAAAACTGGCTCGCCAGCGATCGCCTAACTGCAATCGCAAACCCACTCCGGTAGAGAGGAGGGCATTTTTTTCTAAGTCATTGCGATCGTCGCTGTCGGCGTTCCAAACGACTCCCGCATCCACAAAGGGAACGATGTCCAATCGCCCTTGCCAGCGAGGAAACTGCATCAATGGCAAGCGCAATTCTACCGATCCTAACACGCCGTTGTCTGCCAACAAACGATCTTGTCGGTAGCCGCGAGCGGTAGACTGACCCCCCAAACTGAGTTGCTCGAAGGGGACTAAGGCATCTGGAGTCAATTGTACGTCACCACTGACCACTAGCAATGCCCGCGATCGCTCTTGCAAGCGCCGCACCCATTGAGCTCGTCCGCGCCATGAGGAGAACTGACTGTCCGGTGCGTCGTCGCTGGTGGTAGCATCCAACCAGTCTACCCCAAAATTGAACTCGGAACGGGCTGCGAAAACATGATTGCTTCCTTGTTGCGTCCAGTCTTGGAAAAAACGCAGGGTCGAAATGTTGGTTTCGCCATTATCTTCCGCACCGGGAGAGAGGGGAAAATCAAACCCGAGAATGGAGGTTTGGCTTTCGCGACGGGAAGCGGTTACACCAATGGCAAATTCCCGATAGTAGTTTTCCTGGCGATCGCTATTTTCAGATTCATTCTCATCTGAAGGCGGTGGGGGAAGATTCACTTCTCGCATCAAAGGTTGGCGAAAGGTGAGTTCGTAAATTCGCG
>CAKZKB010000654.1 GCA_937121005.1 uncultured cyanobacterium
CATGGAAGAGGGGGGGAGAGGGGGAGGGGGAGAGGGGGAGGGACTGACAGCTTCGTTATCCCCTTGTCCCCTTGTCCCCTTGTCTTCCCCATCCTGCGTCGCATCGTACAACCCCACGCACTGGACGAACTCATCCTCCTCCGTCCACAGGGATAAGGCGCAACCGTCGGTTTTCAATGCCTGACCCAGTTCGCGGGTGATAGCTGAAAAAATCTCTTGGGGTTCGAGGGTGGAACGAATGGCCGTGGCGATCTGGTTGACCAGGGCCTCCCGCCGGGCCAAAGCCCGCATTCGCTCGTAAGTCCGGGCTTGGGAAAGAGTCAGAGCCGCCTGTTCGGCCACCATAATCGCCAACTGTACCTCATCGTCGCGCCAAGTGCGACACTGGCCGCACTGGTGCAATGCCAACACCGCCAACAGCGCAAATTCTCCCGGTCGATCGCCCCCCATGGCAATCAGAGGTACGATCAGCGTCGAACGGATATCGGCCCGTTGGTAGGCCCAAACCCGATCGGGCTCCCCCCACAAGCGATCGTCGGCGGTGACATCATCGATCGCCAGTACGTCTTCGGTGGCCCAAACCGTGCGGGCCAGTTCTTCAACTTTAAACTCCAACCCGCGTCCGGTAAAGACAAACGCCTCCTCATCCATGCGATCGCCCCGTACCGGGCGTAAAATACAACAACTGACCTCGAACATATGGCCGAGGGTTTCGACGATCGTCTGCAAAATTTGGCGGTGGTCGGGACGCGATCGAATCGTATTCAGTACCGCATTCAGCAGCGACTCTTGGCGTAGCGTTCGCCGCAACTGTTCGGTACGCGAAGCCAACACCTGATGGGTTTCCACCGCTTGGCGTACCACTGTTTGAATTTCGTCCACGTGCCAAGGCTTGGTGACGTACTTAAACACCTTGCCCGAATTGATGGCCTCGACGAGATCTTCGACATCCGTGTAGGCTGTAAGCATAATCCGCATCGCGTCGGGATATTGAGCCGCCGCTACGCTCAAAAACTCCGTTCCCGTCATCAACGGCATTCGCTGGTCGGAAACGATGGCCGCCACATCAGCTTCGCGAGCCAAAATCTCGAGGGCCTCCTGACCGCTTTGGGCTTTTAACACCCGATACTCCGAGTGCAAAATGCGATCGAGCAACTCAATATTGTTGGGTTCGTCATCGACGACGAGAACTTTGGGTTTGGACTCTGGCACGGGGTTTAGGGTTTAGGTTCTAGGTATAACTGGTCGCTGGACACCGATCGAGATGCACTCCCTACCTCGATCCTAATATAGTCGAGAGCAGCGCGTCCCTTGTCCGACGGCCTGCTATTTCCAGCACTTAGCGCTAAGATATGGGCAACAAGCGGCCATCTGTCGGCAATGCGACCCGCCAACAGTTAATATGGGTTCGTATCGCTAGGATGGTTTGCTTTAGCGCTAGTCAAACTCTATGCTCAGATGCCGACCTCTATTGCCGATCTTGACGGGCGCGATCTGGCTGTGCGCCACCCCACCCCCTGCCGTTCGCGCCGTCGATCGTCCTGTCGTTCTCGTGCGGTCGGCCGCCATTCCCCTGGCCCAAACGCCCCCCGTTCCCGAAGCTGAAAACAGCAGCGATCGCCGCAAACTCCTGTTCTGGCTGTTCGGCTTTTTTCTACTGTTTAGCATGGCGGGGCTGTTGTTTACGCTGTTGCTGAAACTGTCAGCCAACCCAGCTGAGGACGAAACTCTAGAGGCGGACGAAGAGTTTGACGAGGAACTCGAAGCCGAACCTGAAGTCGCCGAAAATGTCCCCAACAACAGCAACGGCGCAAAGCCCCAAGACGAGATCCCCGAACCGCCGCCGCTTCCTCGCAAAGCCAAAACCAAGGCCAAAAAAGTGCGGGAAGTGGCTTTAGATCCCCCTCCCGCACCGACGGTAGAAGAGGAGGACGATCGCCCCCCCGAACCGCCTCCGGCCTCCGATAACAGCAGCGCCCTGGCGGTTGAGGAAACCACGCGCCTACCGCGCCTCGATATTGTCGAAGAATTGGTCAAAGATTTGCAAAATCCCGACTCTGCCAAGCGCCACAAAGCGATTTGGGATCTCGGACAGCAGGGAGACTCGCGGGCGATCGAACCGCTTTCGCAACTAGCGATCGACGCTGACTCCCAAGAACGGGGTTTGATTTTAACGGCTCTATCTGAAATTGGAACGCGCACCCTAAAGCCGATGAAGCGGGTGTTGGCAGTATCCATGCAAGATGATAACACCGACGTGCGTAAAAATGCCATTCGCGATCTCTCGCGGATGTACGATTCGATCGTCCAGTTGGGGTCGCTACTCAATCACGCGGCCAACGATCCCGACGACGACGTGCGCGAAGCGGCCCGCTACGCCCTCAAACAACTCGATCGCTTCCGGCGGCGATCGGGGTTGGATAATTTGAACGACGATTAGAAAAGTAAAGAATGTTGGCCGCGATCGCGACAAAAGATCGCGATGGCGCTAAAATGTTGGCTATTCTCGCGATTTGTAGTCAACGGTATCAACCATGCCCGAACAGCCGCCTCAACAGCCTCAAGATGATAGTCTCCAGATGGACAAGTTTAGCGATTCAGTTGCAAAACTCGTAGCAGGAGGGATAGAGAAAAAAGTACAACTTTCAATCCAAGATTTCACTAAAGCAGTCACAGTTTCTAGCAGTATTATCGACCAACTCTCACAAGATCGATCCTCAATTAATACTATTTCTCAAGATATAAAAGAGTTAAAGTCTGAAATTGACAACATAAAAGGGAAGCTCGGTTCTATGGATATATTGTCTAATAAGCTAGACAAGATAGAACAGGACACAAGCGGCATAAAACAGGATGCAAGTGGTTTGCAAAACTTAAAGAGGGATATTGTTAAGTCTGTAAAAAACTCAGTGAAGGACACTTCTCAAACTTTATCTAAAGATCTAAAAGCTCATATTGACTCTAAGCAACCTTCTTCACAACCTCCATATGGGTCTCAGAATAGTGCATCTGGAATCGGCTCAGGTGGTACACCTCCATCTTCTAGTAGCACAACTAATACTTCACAGCAAACATCTTCTAAATCTCTTTCTATAGCTTCAAGTGAGATCGCAGTAATAATTGCATTAGTAGTTGGTTTGATACTAGGATTTCTAGTATCTCAATTGTTTAGTTCGAGTATCAATCCTGAAGATTCCAATACCAAGTATGCCAAATTGGGAACAGACAGATGGAGAGAAGAAATGTCCCAGGAAAATTTCTTTTCCACGCAAGTTACTCACAATCCAGGGGATAATGGAAATACGCCTCCCCCTTCTAATGGGAATGGAGGTAAACTAGATGGAGTCCAATCGTCCAAACCTGAAAGCATTCCGGCGTTGTGGTAATATTGAGAAGAACCATGAGCGAACCCGCACGAGTCATTTCTACCTATCCCATCGTCATGTATCCATGCGATGAAGGTGGCTACGTGGCAGAAATCCCGGCATTACCCGGATGTTTGGCACAGGGAGAGACATTAATTGAAGCGCTGTCAGAACTGGAAACAGTAACGGCACTGTGGATAGAAACAGCACGCGATCGGGGACAAAATTTACCTGATGTGGAATCGGCGATCGCAAAAGTAAAAACACTGTCAGGATAACCTTGCTTCGAGAAGTTTGTCGAGCAGTGGCGTTGTCGCCGTGAAGCGCACGTAAAATCGTTTGTCCTCTCTCTTATTGCACTTTGTTACTTTAGCATAAATCTCTCCCCCGACAAAGCGATCGCCGACAAGATGAATTTTTAAGTTCGTAAGCGGTTCTTCTATCGACGTACCTTCAATCTCCGCACTCTGAGAAGATAGCCGCACAATGCGGCCGAAATGGGAGCGATCGCCGACCGATTTTCCAGACAATTCTCGATATTGAATCTCGATGGCTCGCTCTAGAACAATCAAATTTTCTTCAAGGAGAGGTAGTTTGAGATTGTATTTTCCCGATATCCCGATAACATCGTGAATGGCAATGGGGTTTTCAAATCCTTTCATTTCAATTTCAAAACTGCCATTGATTTCTAAGTTTCCTGAAACACCTGTTTTGGTCGAGTCGGAAATAAAAATTTGTCCCCCAACCGTACAAGTTTCGATGCGGGCAGCGAGGTTAATGTGAGAGCCAATAACCGACCATTTAGCCCGTTTTGCCGAGCCAATGTTGCCGACGACAACTTCGCCAGTGTTGATGCCAATTCCCATTTCAATTTCGGGAAAACCGCGCTTTTTCAAGCGTTGGTTAATTTTTGGCATTGCCGCTTCCATAGCTAAAGCGCACGCAACAGCGCGATCGACATCATCCTCTCTAGAAGTTGGCGCACCGAAAAAGACTAAAATACCGTCGCCCATAAATTCGTTAATCGTCCCCTGATAGCGAGTAATAATATTGATCATCTCTTCTAAATAAATATCGAGTAATTCTACCACTTGTTCGGGGGCGAGTTGCTCGGATAAAGTAGAAAAACCGCGCAGATCGGACATTAAAATTGTCACCACTTGGCGGCGACAGTTAAATTTTAAGCCTTCGGGGGTTTCTAGAAGCGTGGAGACGACTTCATCAGTAATGTAGCGTCCAAAAATTTGCCGCAGCTTCGTAGCATTGGTAGCTAAATAAACTGCGATCGCCCCTACCGATCCCAACATTCCCAACCCTATAGGGACAATGGGAAGCCACCAACCTCCAGCAAACGCGATCGCGCTGGTAGCAACCATGACGATCGCCAGCGCCCCCCAACTGAGAAGAAAAGAAACAGAGAAACGCGCAGCGCTAAACTGATGGCGTTTGTGCCAACTCCACACCGAAGTGATAATAATTCCAGCCACGATCGTCACCCATTCAACGGGTTCGGATAGCGTTCGCAGGGGTTGACGTTTTCCCAACGCCGAGGCGATAATTTGTGCGGTAACGTGGGCTTGAATTTCTACTCCCGTCAACAGTCCGATGGGTGTCCAGTGGAAATCGTTGGCACTTTCGGCCACAAAGCCAATTAATACCACGCGATCGCGAAACAAATCCGACGAGATCTCTCCAGAAAAAACCTCCGTCACCGAAACGCGATCGAACCTCGTAGGGCGATAGTCGATGAAGATTTGATAGCCGCTATCGTCTGCCCCCACGTAACCGCCATCGTCGCTTTGAAATTGGGGAAATATTGCTTCTCCCAACTGCATTGTATAGGGGTCGTCGGGAGCAGGTTGCGGTATAATATCGTAGGGGTGCAAGTACAATTGAGCCAAACGCAAACCCCAACCAGGGACGTTTCCACTCGAGGGCGATCGCACGAATAAAAAGGTGCGTCGAATTCTCCCGTCGCCATCGCCGGGCACGTCATTTGCCCCTACGCGATCGGTTTCCATCAGTACCGCCGCCGCGTCGATCGCTTCTCCAACCACTTTGCGAATACCGATGAGGTTTGGCGTAGTTGAGAGGGTTTCTTGCAGGCGATCGGAACCGGGAGGGTTGGATAAATCGCGGTAAATGTCGAGGCCGATCGCCCGAGGATTGCCATCGCCAATGACTTCGATGAGTCGTGCCAATTCGCCATCGGAAATAGTGGGACGTTGGAAGGTTTCGGTGATGTCAGCTTCCGTTATCCCCACAATAACAATAGGAGAATCAGTGGGCTGAAACTGTCGCCAGCGCCACAAGGCATCGTAAGCCCCCAATTCCAACGGTTGCAACCAACCGACCGAGCGAAACAGAACTAGAATGGCGGTAACGCTAGG